>JAFZWI010000063.1 GCA_017617355.1 Salinivirgaceae bacterium
ACACCTGCGTTCAGATTGTGCTCCGCAAGCGACATTTTCAGTCCGACATTGGCCGTGTAAGTGCTCTTGTCGAAATGGCGCTCCATTGAGCCGTCGGGCTTTGGCATATAGCCGTGCGACACTGGTTCTGAGCACTCCTCGCGCCTGTTGTTCTGGTATGCAAGCGACACATCAATCGACAAAACATCGTTCCGCCAACTGCTGTGACTCAGTACTTTAAGGTGATTCACCCATTGATATGGCAAGTCAATGTCGCGCCGCGAACGGTCGTAATCAATGTCCGACAGCCGCACCTCGAGTCCGTGGGCGTTGGCAAAAAATCCGCTCTTTGCGTAAGAGTCCGACACTCGCAAATCGGTGTGAAAATTGTATCCGGCATAGCCAAACATCAGGCTTCCGTCGCGCTCAAGCCCGGCCGTATTGCGTAACCGCTGGTCTTTCAGCCTGATATAGTATGAGTAATATTGAATGCTGTCGGTCGGCACTTTGTAGTCGCCATAGTTGATTATGGTGAAATTGGCGCGGCAGAAAAGTTTTCCTGCACGCAGTCCCAACTTTGCCGACGCCCCCAACTGTCCGTTGTTGCTCCGTCCGAACAACTGCACTGCGCCACTCAAACTATCGGTAGGTATATGATTGGTATATAAGCATATAACACCGCCAATAGCATCGCTGCCATAGAGCAAAGCTGCCGGACCTTTAATCACCTCAATGCGGTCAATGGCAAACTGGTCAATCTCCAGGCCGTGGTCGTCGCCCCACTGCTGACCTTCGTGTTTTATGCCGTCTTCGGCCACAGCCATACGGTTGAACCCAAGTCCGCGAATTGTCGGCTTCGACTGCCCCGACCCAATGCTCATCGCCTTGACTCCCGGAATGCCTTGCAGCGTCTGCATCAAGCTGCCCGAGAAATTCTGCTGGAGATAGTCATGGGTCAGTTGAATCGAAGGCAACGTGGTGTGCGTCTGCACGGTACGCACAGTGTGGTCTTTAACTGTAATTTCCTCAATATCAATCACTGTGTCGGACATTGCGCAAAGCAATGCCGCAGCAGCCAGAAAATGTGTCATAAATCGATTATTTGACTTAAACAAACTGATTGTCAGTCCGATAAATATGCAGCAAACGAAATCCTGCAATTCGGGCTAACAAAAAAATAGCGGGATGTTTGTTTAAATCATTGGCGGGGCGCGTCCGCGAATGCTGTCGTAGCGGTTGCAAGGAATGAGCACGCATTTAGCGGCTCGAATGTATCTTGTTAAAAATAAGAGCGCTGCAACGGTAATCGACAGCGCCATCGCATAAGGCAATTGGCACAACTGGCAAAGAAGACACTCGCTGTCAGCTAGTTGCCACTCTGTCAAGTGGCCTGAATGACAAGTGTGGTGAGTACATTGTTCGCATTCATAATCAGCGTGATAGACTGGCTCGTGCGTATGCACCGACAACACGGCAATGCGTGCCAGAAAAACTGTCAGAAGCAGTAGGGCCGATATGTTTCTACGCTGTTTCATTTACGGAACAAAGATAAAGGTTTTCGCCAAAATCAGATTAGTGATGCGAAGTTTGCGGAAATAAAAAAGGCAACCCGCACGAGTTGCCTTTTTTCCTTTATAACTTAAAACCTATTGACATTCAAAATTAAGACGCATTCTGTATGTTCTTTCATCTTTAACAATCTCGAACATCTTCACAACATCAACAGCCTCAAATTCAACCTCAAACGGAACTGGTGTATCATTCAAAACAGTAGCATTTGAACTATATGAAAACTCCTCGCCCGCCAACTTGACATCTGCAACATCCAAACTATTGCCGTCTCCATCGATAATACGAATATGGCTTCTGAAAATCTTGAACTCATAATCCTTCTTGTTCTGATTTTCGATGCTGAATGTGAAACGAATTCTGTTGCCATAGCGCTTGCAACTCTTGAAATTCAAGAATACCCCATTATCCACTTCAACCGTATTGATTGCAACTGACTCATCACATCCGTCAGAATTACCGGCACTTACTGCTGCACTTATGCTCTCAGCCGGCAATGTACCGGCAATCTGCATGCATTGGTCATAGCAGTCTTTGCAGACTTTAGGCACCGAGTAGAGCACCTGCGAAGCCTCTTGGTTGCGGCCCTGAGCCTTCAGTGCGTTAGCTTTCGAAATCACGAAGTCGCATTGAGAGTTGTAGAACTCGATTATCTTGTTCTTGCCTTGGTCGACAAAAGCCTTGAACTGACCGCGTTTCGGGTCAATATTCCGCATTGCGGCTATGTAGGCCTTGGTCTCGTTCTGCCCAACACCTTTCACTTCAACCGAGGTCTGGCTGAAGACATTGCCTGTCTCGTTATCCACAATAAAAAGATTGACAGACAAAGTCAGAGCATGCATTGGCGGAGCTGTGGCTGTAAGTTCTTTGCTCAGCACATCTATTGTCGCTTTCATCGAGAAAAGCGGATTGCTGCTTTCACCGGCCAATCCGTTGAGAGTACATATCTGGCGCATCTTGCTGGCCAGCATATCCTTAGAGGCCATAGGCGCGTCCTGCGCATCAACAACCGGAGTTATCGCTATGCGTTCCATATCGTCGGCCTTGCCGTTATTGTTCTGCGCAAATGCCGCACTTGTGAGCAATGCCGCAAAACCCATCAATAATAATCTCTTTCTCATGGTTCTTCTATTTTATTTACTTTTCTCCGATAATCAGCCATGCCTCACCCAGACCGCGCATATAAACCTTCGATTCAAGATTGAACGGCGGCTTTGCAAGGAAGCTCTTAAGATTATTGACATACGTACGTGTGTCCATAGCACGCTCGCGGCCATTGCGCTCATAATAAAGTGGTATGCGAACCTGCTCGTAGCGTTGGAAATTCTCTGTTCCGTCTGTCAGACTGTAACGACCGCCCACTGTGTTGTCGGCCATCCAGTCCTCGATAAGTATTCCCAGTTCATCGGTGTTTCCATTATAGTCAAACTCCTCGTTCAAGTTTTTATCAAACCCATCGAACAGTTTCACCATAATCTTAACCTCTCGACCGTTTTTGAACATATCGTCGAAATAAGCCTGAAGGCGGCCGCAGAACTCATCCATGTGGCTGAGCACAGCCTCCTCAATCAGTATGCCCACCGACGATGATGTGCTTGGCTCGCCAACGCCCGTAGAGCTTGCCACATTCTTGCTTGTGTAAGCGTCGAGGCCGTTCAAGATAAAGCGGACACGATTCTTAGGACCGTTTTTCTCCAGCGAAACATCGAGGTCCATAATGATATCGGCTTTGGCTGTGCGTTTCAGCACATCGATAGGCGACTCAACGACACCGCCGCCCGAAGCGCCTGTCAGCACCGACGATTCGGCTGCCTCGTTGCTCATGTTGCGCATCTCCTGCTCCAAGTCTTTGAGCGGGAACTCGCGGTCCGACATTATTCCGCTTATCTTCGATATGGCCAGACGCATATCGGCGTCGTTCTGAAGAAGTTTCTTGTAATCAGGCAATTCAACAATTGTCCCCTGATTGTCGAAAGTGGTTTTATAACCATTCTCGATGCAGTAACGGTCGCTTGGCACAACCATAATGGTGGGCTTTTTAGCCTGAGCAAACACGCCGGCGGCCAAAAGCAATGCCGACGATAACATTAATAACTTTTTCATAATAATCATATTTTATTGGTTATCAAATTAGAATCCGCTATTCAAACCTTTGGCGATGCCTTGGCGCTCCATCTCCTTGCGGAGTTCGTCGTATGCTATCGACATAACAACGCCCACTTTGTACATCTTGGTGGTTTTGTCTTTCACACGGTCGCTCGAAGGCCCATTGTCGCTGAGGTTGACATATTGCAGATATTGTCCGCCCGGAGCGAAGAAATTGTCGAAGTAATCCTGATGCGCCTCAGGTTCGGCTGCATTTTTAATAATGGCTGGGGTTGGAGCGGCCGAGCCATTGCTGCCTGCCGGAAAACCATGGAACAACGCGCAAGCCACACCAAGTTCTTTGGCGTGACGAATGGCGTCCTCGGCCTTCTTGCCATAGCCCCAAACCTTAACCAGCTTGGTTCCGTCGACGCCGACAGCCAGTGTGGCCACCTCGTAGTTATACTTGCTGTTATACTCCATCTTACGCACTTTGTGGCGCGATTGTGCATCAACTATCGACACACAACCTGTTACCATAACAGCTGCAAGTGCAATCGCAAAAAATGTTGTAATCTTTCTCATCGTAATTATTTTTCTAGTTTAACGTATTATATTGATTTAAAACTTTTTACCATAATCAATCTTTCATTATTCACTTTCCGCCACCGGTTTTCAATTATACATAAGACGATTCGAAATCAAAATTGGATGCGTAGGCCAACATTAATATTTGCGCCTGCCCGTCCTTCAAAAATATCCGAATAGGCCACACCCAAATCCTTGCCTGATTCACTGTTTTCTTTGGTAATTGATGCATTACCCACTTCAGCATAATAATTCAAACCGCCAACAATCTGCCAATTATACTTAATGTTGACAGCAGCCTGCGCTCCAACCAATCCGAACATACCATAAATAAGACCATCGTCAATATTTTTCATAACATGTTCATCCGTTGGTTGCGCCCATTCAACTGCCAATCCCAAATGTCCTGAAAGTGACAAGTTGCGTGTTATAAAAAAGCCTTTCGACACGGCAAACTCGCCGCCAAAGAACAAACAGAAGAAATCATCCTCCGCACCTTTTCTCATCCAACTAGGTGCTTGTTTCATATCAAAATTGCCCCCACCAACATGTCCAGCCAAAATCGCCTTAGCCTGCGTCAATCCAACATATTGTCCCACAAGCCCCTCAAGGCTCAAATAAGCCCCGCTCAAGGCTCCGGCCGCATATCCAACCGACACTCCCATTCCGTAGTCGTTGGCCTGCTCAAGGAACATGCCCGGCTCCAACTTGTGACCGGCAATCTGGTAGAATTTCGATGTTGTCTGACGTAGATTGTCATTGCCGCCGCCATCAGCTACATAGCTGTTGTTTATCACCCTTTTGGCGCGAATGACGCCACGGCGCTTCGGCTCCACCTGGCCGTTCTTATCCATCTGATACTCATAGACAAAATATCGGTCTTCGATGTGAAGATTCTCTTTTGTGCCTATTTTGGCGCGCAATGGGAACGTGCTGTACAATGTTGTCCGCACTTTCCACTGCTCAACTTTGTTCTCAAAGCCGTTGACAAGCATCTCAACCGAGCTGTTGAGCAATATGTCGAACAACTCCTGGCGACTCTTCTGCGGCACATAGTTCGACTGCGATGCTTCAACCGTTGCCGTAACCGATGTCACATAGGAGAGATGAAACTGCGCGTCGTTGAATTTCTGGCGTTTGGCAGCCACTGTTTCCGGCTCGTCGTCGTCAAAAATCCACATGTTGGAGTAGAAATCGTTCATCACCTCCGACACGTTCGACAGGCGGAAAAGAAAGCCTGCAACCTCGCCGCGGTAACCGTTGCGGTCGCGGTCGACTGGAGTGAATTTAGTGCCGAAAGTTTTTGAAATATTGCGGTTTCTGGCGTCTATCTCGTCATAAATCTGATTCATTGTTTTAATGTCGCCGTAGCAAATCACCATCACATACGACTGTTTGATTAGCTTCTCGCCTGCGTCTTGGAGCTTGTCGAGGCCGCGCTTGGTTGCCGAAGCCTCATGCACATCGGCGTCGGTGGCATTGTAGAGACCGCGCTCGTGAATGACCGACATGTTGAAACGCCCGTCGTCGGTGCGTGAGAACCACTTCGAAAAAATATCCTTCGGGATATCCATCGACTCAAGTTTCATCCGCACCTCGTCGGAGCTGGAGGCCGGTGGCAGTATCCGCTTGGCAAGCATGTTATTGTCAAATTTCTCGGGGACGGTCACCGTGTTCATTGCCGATTTCAAGTCGGAGCTGTATTTGACGCCATCTACCAGAAGAATTGTCAGCGAATTACGGTTGTACTCTTTCATATAGCTGCCATTAGCCTGAGCTTTGGCGAGCTGCACTGTACCTATCAATAAAACCGATAATAAAAACCTGCGCATAAACGAAAATTAAAGTTCAAATATAATCAATATGTGATAAGATACAAGATTATTTGGTGCCCGGATTCAGGAATGAGGAATGAAATAATTGGTAAAGACATCGGAATTTTCAGATGTCAAAACTGATATTTTTTTATGTTGTTTGTCACACTTTTTAATGACAGTTAGCACAAAAATGACGTTCTGGAGCAGAATTTTTATCGTTTTGCTCACCAAACAGCCGATATTCGGGACAAAAAAAAGACCTGTTCGGCACCAAAACCGTCTCCACCATTTTACTGTATAGCAACGTGTTACATGGACCGCAATAACGATTAGAAAAAATTTTAGATTTTTTTCATAAAAACGCTTGCACAATCAAAAAGTGGTGTTACCTTTGTCGGTGTAAGGTTATAGTTCTTTGAAAAGCTTGGTGTAAGGTCTCTTCTTTCTATGTCTAACTATAACCTTCTCTTCTTTTAGGGCTACAGTATTTTTTTCATGGGTTAATTAATTTGGTTGAATAATTTTGGACAATGCCTTACATCAAGCTTTTTATTTTTTTGCCCATCCCCCAATAACAATCTCGAAACAAAGCCGTTTTATTAAATCTTTTTGACTGATTCGATTTCTTCGTCCATTTAGTTATCATCACATCGCTTGTTTCTTCTCTACTACTTTGTATATTTGTGTCTTATTTTGATACACGGATTATAAATGAAAATAAATACTAACAACTATGCAAACAGCTAACAACGAACAAGTTAACAAAATGAAGAACTTTGTTTTTACAAATATGCTCAAATGTGCAGCTGTAATTATATCGACTTTTTTGGCAGTTAATGCTTACGGGCAGGAAAAAGCTATGACCGACAGCATCTTTGAGGAAGATTTTGAAAATGGTTTGGATAAATGGACACAAGTATACGCCAGCAATCCAACGCGCGACTGGTCAACAAAAATGGGCGGCGCGACCCCACAGGGCGGCAGCGGGACCAAACCTGAAAGCGCACAGCACGGCGATTTCAACGCATATTTCTACATCTCATCGGTACAGTACACATACTCTACATATCTTATAAGCCCAACTATCGATTTTTCGGGTGCTCACAAGCCGTTACTCAAATTCTGGTATTCACTCTATGAAAGCCAAATGGGCGAAGTTGACAACCCCGAAGAGTTGATTACTGACAATTACGAATTCACACTGTGCTACCGTCTTTCACCAACATCAAGCTGGGTTGAATACCGCAACTACAAAGACGCCACAAACGACGTGACACCTTGGCGTTGCGACTCAATATACCTGCCTGAAGAACTTTGCGGAAATGCACAAGTGCAGATAGCTTTTCTAGGAAAAACAAAATCTATCGGACTCGGTATTTGCATCGATAACATAAAAATCAGGGAGACTCTTGTCATAAACAAATATGTGACATCTATTTATGCATCGCAGCCAAACACCAACATGGTTCCAACAAGTTCTACTGACAACCCTGTTATGATGCTCCGCATACCAGTTTTGGGAAACAACGGCACTCTGATGCTAAAATCGCTAACCGCAACAGCCTTGCAACAGGCGAGTCTGTCGGTAAAGGAAAACGGAATGAAACTGTTTTATACACAAAACGAAGAATTCCGCACCAACAGACTGCTAGCCACAACATCAATAAACAACAACGGCAAAGCCACATTCAGCAACATCAACTTCGACCTTCCTCTAGGTAACGCCTATCTGTGGATTACATGCAATATTAAAGACGAAGACGGAGAGCACCGTCTGAAAAACAACAAAATAGAATTCAAAATTGAGCCTAATGCCATCAACATCGGCAACTCAACATACCCGAGCAACGAACTGCCAGAAAAAGAGAAACAGGGACAAGGACGTCTTGTCAACGAATCAATCTTTTTCGACAATTTTGAACTCGCAGCTTTCTCGAACGAAAACTGGACATTTGAAGGCGAATTTGAACGAGCTGAGGCCCTAGGCAAAGGCGGCGACAATGGCGGCAACTCCGACCCTGACTATGCTCGAAGCGGTTCTTTTATTATAGGAACCGATATCACTGGCAAAGGCTCGGACGACCACTCGCAAGGCAACTACGAGAAAGACATCGACAACCGCGCATACACTGCCACCACCAAAAATTTCACAACTTCTACTTATAGCAACTTGGCAAGCTTCAAATACTACAAAGACATCAACATTCTGTACTACCGCTGGCTCAACTGCAACACCGGCGACTCTGCGTTTGTGTCTTACAGCCTTAACGGCGGCACAACATGGGCAGATGCCTGGCGTACTACCGCTATCATGCAGGAAAGCAGCTGGAACTTCCAGAAACTTAACATAAGTAAATATGCCGACAAAAAAGAATCTATCAAATTGCAAGTGTCGCTAGGTCCTACACCAAGCCAACTGCAATATAGCGGCTGGAACATTGACGACTTTGCTCTTGTAGGCACATTCGTATATGCCGATGCGGCAATAACCGAAATAACCGCACCAAACAACGGATGTGGATTCTCTACTGAAGAATCTGTTAGCATAAAAATCAAAAATGCAGGCTTTAACGATATTGAGATTCCCTTCACCGTCAGCTACTCGATTGACGGAGGAAAAACTTGGGTTGACAATGAAACCATAACCAGAGGATTAGCACGCGACGAAGTGTATGAATACACCTTCAATGCC
Source organism: Salinivirgaceae bacterium (assembly GCA_017617355.1). Lineage (GTDB taxonomy): Bacteria > Bacteroidota > Bacteroidia > Bacteroidales > SZUA-534 > RUG13583. Next base: position 8,731 of record JAFZWI010000063.1, read on the forward strand.
AAAGCAGACCTGAGCAACTACGGCTGGTACGACATTCGCGCCAAAGTTACCCTCGACGAGGACGAATACCCGCAGAACAACTCTATGCAGAAAAAAGTGTTGTCGTTGCCCTACTACAATCTGCCATATGCCCAAGACTTCAACACCAGCCACGGACATTGGTACAGTTTCGGCAAAAACAGCACCTGGGAGTACGGAACACTATCGGGAGCTCGCTGCTGGGTTACAAAACTAACCGAGAACTATCCTTCCGGCGATTCCGCTTGGCTCGAAAGTCCTTGCTTCAACCTAAGCAATGTACAAAAACCAATGCTAAGCTTCAAGCTTAAAGCCGATGCCGCCAACACCGACGGATTGGCTGTTTACTACTCAACAGACAATGGCGCTTCATGGACTCTTATACCTTACGGCACAAGCTATCCCCGCCTCAATTGGTACAACACCAACTCAAACATAGCCGCACTCGGCACTAAAGGTTGGACTGGAGCTTTTGATTGGACATTTATTCAGCAGCTTCTTCCAAATGAACTGGCTGGAGAAAGCTCTGTAAAACTGAAATTCCTATTCCAATCAGCAGCCAGTGATGAACCAACCGGACACAACGGTTTTGCCATTGACGACATCCGCCTTTACGAGGCTCCTGCCGACGCCGGTGTTGCTGAAATAGTCACACCTGTTTCAGCTTGCTATCTGGACTCAACTCAACAAATAACCGTAAGAATCAAAAACTTTGGTATACGAGGAATAACAAGAGCCGACAGTTTGTTCACCACGGTAACCATCAACGACAGGATGACTATAACCGATACATTCCTGCTTGCCATTAATGACACTATCAAGGTTAATGAATCGAAAGATTTCATTTTCAGACAAAAAGTGAACATGTGGAACAAGAACGACTATGTGATGACAGCCTACACTGATGTTACTGGCGACACTCTGCTATTCTCCGCCACCAACAACGACACAATCCCCACAAAAAGCATAACTGCAACGGTATGGGGCGAACCTGCGTATACTCTGGGGCCTGATATTGGCACATTAAACCCAAATTCTATTATCATTTTCGGAGGCAAACAATCTGATGATAATTGGTTCAAATCTTACTATTGGGAATCATTGAAAGATTCTGAAGACAAACCTATCTTGAAGGAAGGTGAAGGAGGGGAACTTAAACCTCACACTTCAACACAACGATGGATAGGCATTTTAGACAATGACAAAATTCCCGACTTCCCCGATGAAAAAGAAAAAGGCTACTACTACGAGTATCAAATAACCGTAACCACTCAAGAACACAATTGCGTAGCTAAAGACACCATACGTATCATAAAATCAAAAACTGATATAAGCATTGATAATGTCGCTTTCAAATTCGATTACCCGGAAGAAGGCAGCGCTAACCCTCAGGAATTTACGCGAATTACACCTAACAAGCCAGAATTTGGCAACACTCAATACTGCATCAGCAAACAACCTGAAAAGGTTACTGTAACGGTTAAAAACAATGCGGAAGTCAAAGTTGACCAAGGCGAAAAAATATCTCTGTGCTACACATATTTAGATGCCGACAACAACATTTGCACTTATGCCGAAGACACTATCATGCAAAACGACATGCAACCCGAAGCGTCATTTGATTATACATTTAAGCAAGCTCCCGAGTTGACACTCGGCATTTTGCAAGAACTTCACTTCTTTGTCCGCATCAATGCCGACATGAAACATAACAACGACTCGGCAACTATAAGCGTAAACGCTTGGCCTCTGCCAACAGCTGACCTTGGAAATGACAGTTTGCTGATTCAAGACCCCTCTAACCGTTTGCTTACAACACCCAATATCAGTAACGCCAGCTATCTATGGCAAGACGGCCTGACAACAAGCCGTTCGTTTATAATAACAGAAACAAACACCGCCTACTATTGGGTTTCAGTTACCGATGAGCACAACTGCGGCATAGCCACTGACAGTATGTTGATTGTCAGCGACAACTGGAAGATTAATGAGATTGTAAGCCCTAACGACCAATGCGAGCCAATTGATGCGGCAGAACTGGAAGTATCAATAACAAACCTCAGCGTTAACAACTACTCCGACACGATAATTCCAGTAGCAATCACCATCAATGGCGAGGTTACAAACAGTGTTATCGAAATTGAAAATTTGGCTGCCGGAGAATCATTAACCTACACATTCAACGATATGCCAATTGACATGTCGGAACCAGGAACCTATTCTATTTCAGTGCGCATCTTACCAACTCACGATATCAACCGAAACGACAACATCACATACAAAGATGTCAACATCTGGGGTGTACGACAGGTTGATTTGGGCGATGACCTTATCTTCACATTAGAGGCAGACACCATAACGCTTGATGCTGGTGAAGGATTCAAATCATACTATTGGGTAGTTTATAATGATGATAAAAATGATACTCTAAGCACCGAGCAATCATTTACAATACCAAGCATCAATTCAAAAACATATGCAATACAAGTTGAAGATTTCCACGATTGTCCCGAGTCGGAATTTGAGGTAACCATCATGCCTTTCGACTTGAGCATTACCGAAATATCATCGCCTAAAACATCATGCGACCTCAATAGTGCGACAACTGCCGAACTGAAAATCTACAACAACAGTAATGAAAAAATAGACGAAGGCACTCCGATATACATTTATGTTCAAACCGACAACGGCGATGTATTTGAACATGAACAGGATTTGCCAGAGATTGAAATTGGTCAGTCGCAACAAATATCTTTCAACTACACTCCCACATTCACAGGAAACACATCTGACCACACTGTCAAAATGTGGTTATCGTGGGACAACGATGTTTTCTACGACAACGATACCCTGTCGCAGACAATTCATCAATACGCACGACCAGAACCCTTCGATTTGGGCAGTGACATCTACACCACCCGCCCAGATACCGTACAACTTGTTGCGCCTATCGGTTATAGCAACTACATCTGGAGTAATGACTCAACTGGCAGCAACATCCTCAATGTCAACTATAGCGGCTCTGAAAAATATTGGGTACGCGTGGTTAACGGCTACGGATGCTCCACTACCGACAGCATTTCAATTTTCACTACCGACTTGACACTTAGTATTGTTGAAGGAGCGGCAAATTCCTGCTCACCAATTAACAACGACAGCGTGAAAGCTCAGATTAAAGTGAACCGCAACAACACCGTACCGGCCGGAGCGCAATTCACCGCAACATTCGAATGTAACGGATACACCGGCACAAAAGAGATTGTTACCACTAAGGATATAACTTTCGAAGAACCATACACCTTCAATTTCGACAAATTAGTTACCCTACCCGACACTGGTAACTACACTCTTAGCACCAGTCTGACAGTACACAACACTATTGATGTCAACAGCGACAACAATGTAGCAACTCCAACAGTTCGCATTGGAGCGCTGCAACTGCCGTTTAAAGACACCGTGCGCACCTATGACGATATTTACATAATTGATGCGGGAACACAATTCTCAACATTCAGTTGGGTTGACAATCCGCTTGCCGACCAACGTTTGGCCGTTGTATCAAGCGGAAAATACACCGTAAATGTTGTTGATACCAATGGTTGCGCCAACACCGACTCAACCTATATCTACTTTGTAGTTCCAAGCTACGAAATCAGCGGATTGGGATTTGCGTCAACCTTGTGCGCACCAAACGATTTGACTGAGATTTCATTCTATGTGAAGAATACTGGAAACGACTTGGTTGCCGCAGGAACAGTTATTCCGGCTTCTTATAAGATAGACAACAATGCAACTGTGAATGAGAATTTTACCCTGACAAAGAACCTAAGGGAAAATGACTCGTTGCTGATTCAATTCAACACAAAAGCCGATGTGCGCGAAACCGGCTCATACACAATGTTGCTCGACGCTGATGTTAACGGATATGTGACAACAACTGTTAAAGCCATAACCGTAATGGAGAACCCAACTCCTGACCTTGGCGAAGACATCAACACTGATAAAGACAGCTGGGAACTGACTCCTGGTACCAACTACAATAAATTCTTATGGAGCACAGGCGAAACCTCTTATAACATCAATGTTACAAAGACCGGCAGCTACTGGGTAACCGTAACCAACAACTACGGCTGCTCGGCCAACGATACCATTTCGGTTCACTTCATAGATCCAGAGGTGAGCATTGCCGCCCTCAACAGCGCAGCAACATACTGCGGCGACATTGTTGACCAAAACTTCGAAATAAACTTGAGCAACAGCGGTGTGAAGAATATTGCCGCCGGACATACCATAGGCTTTACTTGCACCACGGGCAGCACAACCGTTGCTGACTCTATAAAACTGCCTAACGACTTTTTCGCCGGTGCAAGCTTCAACTACACGCTTAACACACCAGTATCGATTGAGGGAGTTGGACCGCACACCCTCTTGTTCACTGTCAACATCGATGGAAAGCAGACCGACATTTCAGCTTTCACTGTCAACATCTACGACTTCCCGACACTCAATTTTGGCAACGACGAGCTGGTAGTAGAGAAGTATCCGTACACACTCTCAGCTCCCGCTGCATATACTGAGTATCTATGGAATGATGGAAGCACTGACAACAGCATCAGTGTGAACTCTGACGGCACATATTCTCTTACCGTTACTGACGAAAACAATTGCACGGCATCAAGCAGCATCAAAATAAAATTGAAGGATGCTGGCGGATCAGAAAATCCACATAATCATTCTGCCATCAACAGTCTGGCCGAAGGCGAAATTGGCATCTATCCTAATCCGGCTGACAACACCATCAACATCGACTTCAGCCAAAGCCAGCTGACAGGCAGCCGCATCTGGATTTCAAGTATTACCGGAAAAGTGCTGATGACCGACGTTCAAACATCCGACATTATGCAGATTGACATAAGCAACTGGCCGCAAGGCATATACATAATAAAGATTGTGAATGGCGACACATCAGGATTCATCAAATTCGTAAAACGATAACTTGTTAAACGGGATTTTGCGTAAAACAGAAATGCAAAATCCCGTTTTTTTAAATTTCAAATACCGATGCGCTATTTTTTAGTTCTCGACTACAACGGAGCAAACTATTGCGGCTGGCAGCGGCAACCGGAACAGGACACCGTGCAGGAACGCATTGAGAAAGCGCTATCGACACTTCTGCGCCACGAGACCGAGATAACCGGCGCCGGCCGCACCGACACTGGTGTTCATGCCCGCAACTATGTGGCGCATTTCGATTCCGATGTTGAGACGCTGCACACCGATGCCGATTTCCTTTACAAACTGAACTGCATTTTGCCTTTCGACATCAACATTCAGCGCATTGCACAAATGCACCCAGAAGCCCACGCCCGCTTCGATGCAACTCGGCGCACATACAAATATTACATCACCACACGGAAAGATGTTTTCCGATACCCTCTCACCCACCGCGCAAAAAATCTCGACATCGAAAAAATGAACGCCGCCGCGGCCAAATTACTGGAATATACTGATTTTACGAGTTTCAGCAAACTCAACACCGATGTAAAAACCAACAACTGCACCATTTTTGAGGCTCAGTGGGCTGAATCCGAAGGTGAACTTGTTTTCACCATCACAGCTAACCGTTTTCTGCGCAATATGGTACGCGCCATTGTCGGCACACTTATCGAAGTGGGCTACGGCAAATTAACCACTGCGGATTTCTGCCGCATCATCGAATCAAAAGACCGCAGCCAGGCAGGAACCTCTGCTCCGGCGCAAGCTTTGTTTTTGGAAAAGATTGAATACCCATACACAGTTTAGGCGTATCTCTCAAATTCGCACAGAAACCATTTTTCGTTTGTCTTTCCCCTTAAAAAAGACTACTTTTACAGCTGATTTTGCATATAATGTACATTTTATTGTAAACCAATATGAAAAGCACGTCAAAAATATTGTTAATCAGTATTTTAACTATTATATCATATTTCAATGGTTTTGCCCAAACCGATAAGGAATTCTGGTTCTGCGTACCGCAGGTTACATGGCAGCATGAAGGAGATATTCCCAAACTGCTAATAACAGCTCTTGATGCAGACGCTGATGTTACTATTGAAATGCCAATGGAAAGTGGGTTTACCACAGTAAAATTACGTGTGCCCAAGAACACTTCATACACATATAAATTTGATGCCTACATGCAATGCCCGAGACAGGGTAAAAAAGAAGGCACTCATCAAGAAGACAACATATTGGAAAGCGGCTTATATATTAATGGAAGTTATGAAAGCTGCAAAGTTAAAAATAAAGGCATACACATTAGCTCAACTGCTTTAATAACCGCTTATTTGGAACGCGGCTGGACAAACAATGATGACATTTGGGCTTTGAAAGGCAAAAATGCCCTTGGCACAGAATTTATAGTACCTTCACAAAACTCTTTTAAAAACCATAACTTTGGAGGGACTTCTAATGAAGATCCAAATGCGTGGAACGCCATTGACATTGTTGCTGCCGAAGACTGCAAGGTAACAGTCGATTTGACATCTGCAATTGCTAATTATAAAGTTCTTACTGGTAATACAATAACACCAGCCAATTTGATTAATGGATGGACAGCAAGTTGGGGAACAAAGCATCAATTCACGCTGAGAAAAGGCCAATCTCTTAATATACAAGCAAAATCTCAAAGTGCGGACAGCCATTTAGGCGGTACAATAATAACCTCTACCGGAAATATTGTTGTGCAATGGAAAGACGACTCTTTGCACGAGCTCAACAAACATAATCCTAAATATGCTGACGAATATGACGGTGAAGGTGGTTGCTATGATTTGATTGGTGACCAGTTAGTACCCACAAAACTTGCTGGTACTGAGTATATTGTAATGCGAGGACAACTTGGGCATTATTCTTCTGGCAACGGCAAAAAAGGCGAATACATTTATTTAATGTCTATTAGCGATGGAACAACCGATATCAGCGCAGTTTCAGACGAGGGAGATGCTGTTACCATACCTTCGTTGACAGGTAAAGGAAGAATGACAAGGGTTCTGTTGAACAGCGCACAAGTTGGTGTTGATCCAAACAAAAATTATGATGCATTACATATAACCGCTACAAAACCGATTATTGTGATGCATATGGCCGGATTCGGCTGCGAGGTTGGCGGAGCTATACTGCCCACAATCAATGGTTGCACTGGATCAACCTCAGTATCTGTCAGCCGTTCCACATCTGAGGGATTCTTCCTAAACATTATGTGCAAAGTGGCTCATAAAGGTGATTTCACAATTCTTGTAAACGGGAACTCATACCCAATACCTGAAAGTTGGTTTAAAGAAATTCCAAATACTGGCTGGTGGTATTTGAGCCGCGACCATGTTGAGTTTGGAAAAGCGCAAGGTAGCATTCCTGCCGTAAACACTGGTAGTGTAGTAAAAGTAACCAACTCAACAGGATTGTTCCACCTCGCCATAATAAACGGCGGTACAGGTTCGGGTTGCCGCTATGGCTACTTTTCAAACTTCTCTGACGATTATGGCCATGCTGTTACGGTATCAGATGAATTTGAATCGGATTATTCACCATACTGCTATGGTGACACTATCAGTTTGCAAGCAACCGGCGGCATCGCATACTTGTGGAAATACTCACAAGGCTTGGCACTCGGACACGACACAACGTTTGTAAGCGAAAACGACAAAACCTCTGCCACTCCGCGAGTTCACCCACCTACGGGAACAAATGTCTATCAAGTAACAATATGGCGTGCCTGCTATAAAGGACTTAATGTTGACACCACCATTAACGTATGGACATACGGTTACGGCAAGATAACATCGAATTTCAACATAACAGAACTTGGACACTGCAGTCCCAAAGGCATTGTTGTTGAAAACAACAGTACCGGTGCCAGCCTTTACTCGTGGCAAATAAGCGACGGAAGTGAAACAAACGCTGTGAGTATGTCGAAAGACTATGGAAAAGACACCGTATATTTTGAAAACAATACGGCATCGAAAGCCAACTACACGCTATCGCTAACCACATCAATAGGATACAACTGCCCGGCAACAGCAAGCAAAAGCTTTGATGTGTGTCCGACAGTTACAACAAGCATAACTCCCGATGTTTCAAAAGGCTGCCAACCGCTGAGTGTCAAATTCACCAACACCTTCAGTGAATCAGTTGACTATGCCGTACTCGACTTTGGTGACGGCAGCGATAAGGTGATAGCCACGTCAAAAGCCCAAATTCAGAATCTGCTTACGCAAACTCACGTTTATAACAACTCGAACACTACCGATGCCAAATACAAAGCATCGATAACAGCCTACGACATAGCAAACGGCGGAGGATGCTCGGCAACTGACACTGTCGAGATAATAGTTTACGGAATGGTGAAGGCTCTTTTTGCCTTAGACAAATCGGAAGCCTGCTCGCCAATGGAAGTAAACTTCACAAACTTCAGTATCGGCGATGATACACGAACCAAATATACCTGGAGTGGAATGCCATCCACCACAGACCAGACAACATACCCCATAAGCGGTACTATTCCTGCTGCAAACTCGGCAAAAGCCAACTTCCAACTGACACTCGGAAACAACGGCTCAGCTCCCATAGAATATTCTGGTTTCAAACTGACCGCCGTCCGCACTAATAGCGACGGAACCCAGTGTACTGATGCTATGACAAGCAGCGACAAACTGAAAATAAACCCGCATTTCGAAGTCCATTTCACTGCTGAGCCTAACACTATCTGTAACCCTGGAATTGTTACATTCACCAACACATCGAATGACAAAACCGACGGGACGCAGTTCAAGTGGCATTTGGGCGACGGCACAAGCAGCGGTAGCACCATGCAGAACACAAACAGCTCGTTCTCACACACATACGAGCATTTCAAACCTGACTACCAATACTATCAGACATCGCTTGCCGGTGAAAGCCAATGGGGTTGCAAGGATTCAATTGCAGGACCTATAATAACAGTGACTCCATACATCAACCCGAACTTTACTATTGACAAGACATCGGGCTGCTCACCGCTAATGGTTACTGTTGTAAACAACACTCCCGCCCACGCCAGCAAGGCCTACGGTACATGGACATACAGCCAGAACCCGACACAAGGAGCCGTCCAAATATCTGACTACGCCAACCTCACATTCGAAAACAAAACAGGCGTAACACAAACCATAAGGATTACACTGACCGACAATGTTGGTAGCTGTACTAAGAGCTATTATCAAGACATTGTGGTGTACCCCGAAATAACAACATCATTTACTGCCGACAACACTGTCGTTTGCGACAGCACAGTGGTAACATTCACCAATAATACGGTGTATACCGGCCAAACAACATCGCCTACAAGCTACAAATGGGAATTTGGCGACGGCTCGACAACAGCTGCTGCAAGCAATGCTGCCGTTCAGCATAGGTTTGAGAACACCACAGAGAACAGCGGCACAACAGCAAAGAAATTTACTGTGAAGTTGACCGCAACAAACAACGGCTGTCCGTACTCCACCACAAAAGAAATATCGGTTTATCCAAAGGTGAGGGCCGCATTCAGCGCCGTTGATTATAATGTTTGCGCACCTACAACAGTGGTATTGACCAATAATTCAACCGGTGCCGACCGCTACACATGGAGTTTCAGCGACGGAACAGCCGACAAGACAACCGAAACCGCAGCATACGCCATAACAAACACAAGCGACCAAATACAAGCCAAACTGGTAACACTGACAGCCTACAATAGTCAAAAGGCACAATGTAACTCCAAGATAAGCAAATCGTTCTACGCCTACCCGACCATTACACCAAGTTTGGCGGTTATTCCGGCAAGCGGTTGCGGTCCACTTGAGGCAACTGTAACACAATCGGTTACATCACCATCAGTAAACTATGTTTACAACCTCAACTTTGGCGACAAAGTAACAGATGAGACTGGACGCGGCTCGATACCACACACTTTTAACAATACCGAAAGCAGCGACAAGACATACACTGTTAATCTGACTGTTACCAACAACTTGGGCTGTTCAGCAACAACCAGCGCAAATGTTACGGTTTATCCGGAGGTTACAGCAGCATTCAACTATGTAAAAACTACCGAATGCTCACCAATGGATGTGAACATGATAAACAGTTCAACAAATGGCTCACAATTCAAATGGACATTCGGTGACGGCGGTAGCGAGACTAAAACCAACAAGACCGCATTTGCGCACAACTACACCAACAGCAGCACCGACGGCAACAGCATATCGACCTACCAAATAAAAATGGTGGCAATAGACGCCAACCACCCTGCATGCCGCGACTCAATAACCAAGAGCATCGACATCTATCCGAAGGTGGTTGCCCAATTCGCAACATCCAACGATATAGGCTGCTCGCCGTTGACAACAACATTTACAAACCAATCGAAGGGTTATGGGTTGACATATCTTTGGGATTATAACCACGACTATGCGCAATCGGCCGATGCCAACAGTTCGCATACGCACACCTTTGATAACCTTGAAGCGTCAACTCACACCTATAATGTTACGCTGACAACTACCGACATAAACAACTGTACAAGTACAACCACAATGCCGGTGAAAGCTCACCCGCACGTTACAGCAAACTTCGCATTTGTCAAAAACGACGCCTGCACCCCCTACCCTGTAACATTCAGCTATCCTGCCGCCATCAATGGTAACAAGTTTGAATGGGACTTCGGATTCGATGGAAACAAAGCAGTGAAGACGAACATGCAGAATTTCGACTTCACTTTTGACAATACCGAACTGAACACCGTGAAAAACTACACGATAAAACTGACATCGACTGATACAATAACTGGTTGTAGCGACAATACTCAGCAAAACATTGAAGTGTATCCTCGCCTGCGTCCGAAATTCACACCCGACGCCACTGCCGGCTGCGACCCACTGACGATTAATTTCAGCAATCAGACAACTGGTCTGGCTGATTATCTGTGGGATTTCGGCGACAGCCAGTCAGCCACCGAAACCAACCCGTCGCACGTGTTCAACCACTACGAGACAAGCGACCAGACATACACCGTCAGCCTGCGTACAACACAGACCGCCACCGGCTGCGTCAAGATGGTTGACACCACAGTTACAGCGTACTCATATGTACTTGCCAAATTCGGCCTGACCGAAGTGTCGGAGAATGCCAATGGTGGAGCTGCTACAGTGCTTGGAGGCTGCACACCTTTTGAGGTGATGCTTACCGACTCATCGCGCAACATAAGCAACGGCTCGTGGAGCTGGGATTTTGGCGATGGCAATACATCGACAACCCGTCAACCAAGCAGCCGCACCTACACCAACGACTGCAACACAGCTCCGCTTGAGAACAAAAACTACACAATCGGATTGACTGTTACCAATTTGCATGGTTGCGAGAACAAGACACAACAAACGATAGCCGTTTATCCGCGTTCTGTGCCCGATTTCGATGCCAACTTTGAAGGCTGCGAGCCGCTTACCGTCAACTTCACCGACAACTCGATTGTCGATGCCGGCTCTCACTATTATTGGACATTCAGCGATGGTTCTACATTTGTGGACAAGCCCCCATTCAGCAAGTCATTCCACAACTACGACTACGAGAACAACAAAAAATACACTGTGAATCTCAAAACCACAACACAATATAATTGTACCGACGAGATTACCAAGGAGATAACTGTTTATCCGAAGCCGCTTGCAAGATTCCTTCCGCTAATCGACCGCGCCTGCCCACCGTTCGAAGCCGAATTTAAAAACACTTCTATCGGCACAGGACTGACTTACTACTGGGATTTCGACAATGGTGTGAAATATCCGACAACAAGCACTGATAATCAGAAAGTAAGCTACTCCAACGACACCGACGAGCCAATAACCCGCAACGTTGAGCTGATTATCGAGTCAGACCACGCTTGCCGTGACACAATGGTGAACCCGATGATTACTTTCCCGAATGTGGTTGTCGATTTCAGTTTCGACACAGCAGGCTGCAGCCCGCACACAATCGAGATTGACAACAAATCGACAAAGACAACGGCCTACCACTTGTGGAATTTTGGCGAGGGAAGCACATCAGTTGCAGCAGAACCGACATTCACCTATTTCAACACCACCGACAACGACCAAGTGCTGACAATCACATATATAGGAACATCGAAATATCAGTGTTCCGATACCATCAGCAAAAATGTTACGGTTTACATCAACCCGAATGTCGATTTTGTGGCGCACACTCCTTCGCAGCGCTACCCCGATGACACAGTCTACTTCGAGAACTACACTCAAGACGGTCCGTGGTCGTATAACTGGGAGTTTGGCGACGGTAACAAGCTGAAAACCGATGAGAAATACTTTATGTATAAATACGGACAATGGGGCAAAAACAGCGAGAACAACATCTTCCACGTTACGCTGCACGTTGAAACCGAACATTGTGAAAACACTATGACTCACGATGTCACAATATTGCCGCCATATCCAAAAATCGAGATTTTGAACCAGAAACCGGCCGGTTGCGTTCCGCTGACTGTCGATTTCAGGATAAAAGAGGAGTATTGCAACACTTACCAATGGGAGTTTGAAGACGGCGCTACATCGACTGAGGCCGAACCGTCGCACACATTCACCGAGCCTGGCATCTACAATGTGAAACTGACAGCCGAAGGCGACGGTGGTTCGCACTACGACTACGAGATTATCACCGTATATGAACTGCCGACCCCCGACTTTGTTGCAACTCCGACATTTGTGATGCTGCCCAACCAGGCGGTTCAGTTCTTCAACTCATCACTTAACGGAAACACCTACATCTGGGACTTTGGCGACGGCACCTACACTACCGACCTGAACCCCGTGCATTATTACACACAAGAAGGCATCTACGACGTGAAACTGATTGCCTACAGCCAGCAGATGTGCGTCGATTCGGTAATTAAGATGCAGGCCATTGAGGTGAGCGGCGCGGGCGAGATTCGATTCCCCAACGCGTTCATCGCCACTGCCGAAAGCCCAGCTGACGGCTCATATCCTGTTCCCGACGATGTCAATAACGTGTTCCACCCGAAATGGCACGGCGTCAAAGAATACGACTTGTGGATATTCAACCGTTGGGGCGAGCAATTGTTCCATTCATCCGATGTTAATGTTGGCTGGAACGGAAAATACAACAACGACGGTAAAGATTTGGGACAAGATGTTTACTTCTGGAAAGCTAAAGGCAAATTCCAAAACGGCACACCATTCAAAATTGCCGGAGATGTGACACTGATTCGTAAATAATTGAGGGAGAGCGTTAGAAAAGAAGAATGATAGAAAAGAAAGAGATGAGAAGACACTTATATATAATACTGATAATAACACTTTTTGCTGGATTGAAGGGTTTTGCGCAAGACCCGCAATTCACACAATTCTACTCTAACCCACTGTATCAGGCGCCGTCGTTTGCCGGAGGTATCTCGGGCTACCGCGTCAGCATCAACTACCGCGACCAGTGGCCGAAAATGCCTGGCAAGCTGCGTACTGTCAACATTGCCGCCGACATGAACGTTCAGAAACTAAACAGCGGTTTGGGAATAATAGCACTGAACGACGTTGCGGGCTCGGCCAACTACTCAAACACCTACGTGGGCCTACTCTACTCCTACAATATTCGCTTCTCTCGCCGCGTATATCTGCGCCCTGGTCTGGGAGTCTACTACAACCAGCGCTCACTCGACTACACAAAACTTATCTTCTCAAGCCAACTAGATGCCGATTCGGATGTGCAGCCTGTTCTGCCCGAAGATTTCCATAATACCGATTATTTCGACGGAAGTGTCTCGATGCTGCTCAGCCTGCGCAACAGTTGGTTTGGCGTCTGCACTGACCACCTTCTGCGGCCAAACGTGGCACTCACAAGCTACGACTACAAATATCCTGTCAAGTTGACGATATTTGGCGGAACTCGCCTCTATAAACTGGAGCGACTTATCAGCATCAAACGACAGACTGTTACAATAACCGCCAGCTACCGCCACCAGGGAGCCACCGACCAAGTGGATGTTGGCCTCTATTGGAGCTACGCCCCGATAGTGCTTGGCATCTGGTACCGCGACCTTCCGCTCATCAAAGACTACTCTCGCCGCGACGCGCTGTCGATTCTGTTGGGCTACAACTACAAAGACATCAATATCGGCTACAGCTACGATTTCACAATATCGCGGCTTGTAACATCGACTGGCGGTGCGCACGAGATTTCGATGCAATACCGATTCGACATCGAACGCAAGCACCGCTTCAAACCAATTCCGTGTCCGGAATTCTAAGCTAATTAGCGATTCAGTAATTGCTTTGCGCTTACAATGCGCTCATAAGCTTCACTAATGCGCTCCTCCGATATCTTTCCCTCGCCAACAAGACGGAGAATTATATCGATTGCATCTTTCACTATATCAGGATTGTAGCTATCGATATTGTTCGAAAAAATCAGCACATCCACTCCTGCGTTTATTGCAAGACAAATAGCATCTTCTAACCCGAAGAATTTGCTGATAGCGTTCATCATCATATCGTCGGAGAAGAGCAAGCCATTGAATTGTATTGAATTACGCAGAATTGACAACGTTGTAGCCGACAAGGTTGCAGGATAAACGCTGTCGATGTTGCGGTTGAAAATATGCGAAGTCATTACGGCTGTCGAAAGTGTGTCACCCAACAAAAGTTTATAAGGCTGCAATTCAACATCTTGCCAAGTTTGTGTTACATCGGCAAGACCAAGATGTGTGTCGCTCACCGAACTGCCGTGGCCGGGGAAATGCTTTATAGCGCACAGAACTCCGGCCTTGCTATGTTCCTCGATAAACCAACGGGCATTGCGGGCAACCACCTCAGCATCAGCCGAAAACGAGCGTCCGATTTTGCCGATAATGGGACAATCGGGATTCACATTAACATCAACCGACGGCGCAAAATTGACATTGATGCCCAAATTGCGGCAAGTCTGCGCAATACGGTGAGCATAAAAGCGCGTAGAATCCTCATTATCAAGCGTTCCCAAATATTGCGGTGTTACTGTCGGTTCAAATCCATAGCGGGTTTTCAAACGCGACACGTTGCCTCCCTCCTCGTCAACTGCGACAAACAATGGTGTTGGCGAGAAATGGTGAAGACTGTCAATCAGCGTTTTAAGCTGTTGTTTTGAAGTAATATTCCGTGGTCGGCTTTTCGACGGCGAATCATACTCAAACAAAATAACACCGCCAATCTGATAGTCGCGTAGCCATTGAGTTACCTCGCTTTCGGCGGTTATAGCTGTGTCACGGAAACCGACCATCAGCATTTGCGCCGCCTTCTGCCGCAACGTGGGTTCTACCTTATTATTTGTTTGGCACGAAGCCAATATGCCCGAAACTGCCAACAAAACAAATAGTTTTTTCATACAAACAAATTACTGATTATCAATCAAAATGCCTTCAAAACGTGAACATACACCCCACTCTTTCCCTGCTGCGTGAGCGTTCCCTCGACGCGGAAAACAATATCATAGTAGGTTATCATGTCAAGACCTATGCCTGCGCTCGTTAACAGTTTGTTTGACAAATAGTTGTTGGTTCCTATACGAGTATCGTCAACATAACCGGCATCAACAAACATGTTCAGATAGAAGCTGTAGTGCACCTTATTGAACTCATCCCACGACCAACTGTCGATTTTCTTTATACGCATTGGTACAAGAGCAAATTTAGCGAAAGCGCGACCTGTGGCAAATCGTTGGCCGTCAATAACATAATATTCAAATCCGCGCAGATAGTCATCGTAACCCAACGCCCGCTCAGTGTAGTACGGCTGCGGCTTGTCTGGCGAATATTTGGCAAGGCCACCCACTCCTGCATAAAATCGATGACCTAAATCGAAATACTTATAGGCTGCGAGCCGTGTGTACCATGAGCCATCTATCTCGTTATCAAGCACGTTAAAGCCAATCTTGCCCAACTCAAATGTAACATTGTGTCCCTTCAACGGATAGAATTTATAATCACGACAATCCCAATCAAAAGTGTAGGCCAAAGTGAAATACTGACTACGGGTTGTTTGAATCCCGAAATAGTCGTGGTTCAACTTGACAATAGTGTCGGCAACATGAACTCTGTTGTAACCAGCTGAGATAATATGCCGCACATCAAACTTCGGACGGTAAGTGTAGAACAAGAACAAATCCTGATTGTCAATCACTTGATGTTTGTCATCACGGAAATAAAGCGGCTTGCAACTATCGGTTGCGAAACGCACCTCATTTTGGCGGTAAAACGACAACTGAACTGCCAAACCATGCTTTTTGTCTTCTGTTAAGTAAGGCATTGCGTAGTAAACCTGAAACTGCTTTTTATATCCAAGTCGGAATTTTACTTTCAGCGTTTCGGCACGGCCTCTGAAGTTGTTGTTTACCAACATCAAACCGTAGTTTATACGGCTCCAGTCGCCATCGTTGAAAAAGGCACTCAGGTTGCGGTCAGCTTGCTCAAAGATGATGTACGGCCACCAATACCAGCGTTCCTCAAGCATGACAAGCACCTGTTTTTCATACTCACTGATGTCGATTAAATTGATTGTGACATAGTTAAATAATGATGTGTTCATCAGGTTTTCCTTTGAACGAAGAAAAATGGCATCCATCGCATCCGCACGCAATGTGTCGCCTTCAGAAAAAAGCAATTCACGCCTGACAATAGGCTCTTTGGTGGTACGGTTTCCTGCAATAAGTATCCGCTTGACAACAAAATCCGACTGCTGACGAGCAGAATCCTGCGTTTGGGCATTGATATTGAAGATGCTCAAAAACAATATGTTAGCAAGGATTATTACAGATTTCGCGATCACCTAAACACTCAAAAATTTCATAAACGAGTTGTAGCGGTCCTCAAGCATCGTGTCAATCTCGTGGTCGCTAGCAAACACCTGCACAATTTTGTAGTTATAACGTTCAAATGTCTGAATAACAGGCGAAATATCGGTCCGATTGAACTTGATTGTCACAAAAATTTGGTCGGGATTTGAGTGGTTGTGGACGAAAAGCCCCATAATTTTGGTGTCGTTACCCTCAACAATCTGCGAAATCTGACTCAGTGAGTAGTCGCGGACATGCATTTCGAGCACCATAATGGCGCCGCGCCCACCAGCCGACACCATTTGCGCAAGCTCGTGCGAAAGGTCGGGTAAAGTAATGACTCCCAAATATTTATCTTCGATATCGAGAACCGGCAGAACCGACAAGTTGTTTTCAGCCAAAGGCTGCATCGCCTCAATAATATGCTGACTGTCACGCACAAACGGCCGCGCCATCACCACAATCTGACTACTGATAGCATCGTCGGGGTTGCGCATATCGTAAATCTCGCGCTCCGACACCAGCCCCAGATACTCGCCATTATCGACCACAGGCAGGTGCGACACCTTGAACACATCCATCCAATTGAGTGCGTTGGTACCCGAGTCGGTCTTGTGAATGGCCGGAACAACATCCGATAACAAATCAACAATTTTCATACTATAAAGATATGGTAAAAGTAAGAAAAAGTGCAATCTACCGCACCACTCATTTACAAACGGTGTCAGCGGCTCAACGAAAACGCCGTTTGCATGGATAAGCGGCTGTTTTATGTCGAAAAATGATAAGCAAAAAATAAGGAGCACCGCCAATATCGCATGCGATGTTCCTTATTATCAAACGATTATTCGTTATTTATTTTGCAACAACTCCACACTTCTATTCACAAACACATTCAAATCCTCGCCTTTCAGCATATTGTTAGCCAACAACGCAAGGTCGACAAGCTGTTTGACAATCGGGGTTGATTTACCGAACTCTTTGAGTTTAGCGTCCTTCTCGTCACGCAAAGTGTCGATTTGCTTGCCAAGGTCGGCAATCTGGTCTTTCAGAGCCTGCGGAACCTCCTCCTCTTTCTTGTCCTTCTTCTGCGACTCAAGGTCGGCTTTCTGCTTGTTCAAAGGCTCAATCTTTGTGTCGATTTCAGCCAGAGCCGTACCCAGAGCATCTTTCTCTGCATCAAGCACTTTAGTAATCAGCGGGTGAGCCGTGTTCACAACCAAGTTGAAGTTGTCCGGCATATCAGCGTAATAGTTCATTCCACTCAAAGCGGCGGTGTCCTTCATACGGCGCATAAACTCGTTCTGAGTTATCATCAACGGTTTGACATCGGCGCCAAGGTCCTCAAACTCAACAATGAAATAGCTCTTTTCCGGCGTTACGGCGTTGAATACCTGAATCAGGTTGCTGCGGTCATCGTCGCTCAACTTGGCTTGTGGTTGGTCATCTTTCTGAATCAGACGACTAATAACATCGGCATCGACACGAGCGAAACGAGTCTTCTCCAACTTCTGCTCAAGTGAGTCGATAAAGTGCATATCAAGTTGGCCGTCAAGCATTAACACATCGTAACCTTTAGCCTTTGCGCTCTCAATGTAGGTGTACTGTGCGTCCTTGTCGGTGGCGTAGAGATATACTTTGGTGTCGTTCTTATCAGTCTGGTTCGGCTTGACAAGTGTCTCGTACTCGTCGAGTGTAAAGTATTTACCCTCAATATTTTTAAGCAACACAAAATTCTTTGCGCGCTCATAGAATTTCTCGTCGGTCAAGATTCCGTACTCAATAAAGAGTTTCAGATTGTCCCACTTGCTCTCAAACTGCGGACGGTCGTTTTTGAAGATTTCCTCCAAACGGTCGGCCACTTTTTTGGTGATGTGGCTCGAGATTTTCTTCACATTCGAATCGGCCTGCAAGTAGCTACGCGACACGTTCAACGGAATGTCGGGCGAGTCGATGACACCGTGTAGCAAGGTAAGGAATTCCGGCACAATGCCTTCGACGCTGTCGGTTACGAACACCTGATTGCAGTAGAGCTGGATTTTGTTCTTCTGAATTTCAATGTTGTTCTTGATTTTCGGAAAATACAGAATACCAGTCAGATTGAACGGATAATCGACATTCAAGTGAATGTAGAACAACGGGTCCTCGTGGCCAGGATAAAGCTCGTGATAGAAGTTCATATAATCCTCGTCCTTGAGGTCGGCAGGTTTGCGAGTCCAAGCCGGAGTGGTGTTGTTGATAATCTTATCTTTATCGGTATCAACCATTTTCTTCTCCTTGTCGCTCCACTCCTGCTCTTTGCCGAACGCAATTTGTACCGGCAGGAACTTGCAGTATTTTGTCAGCAACTGGTTGATGCGGCTCTCGTCAAGGAACTCCTCGCTGTCGGCATCGATATGCATTACAATGTCGGTACCAAAATCTTGTTTTTCAGCATCTTCCAATGTAAACTCCGGACTGCCGTCGCAGCTCCATTTCACTGCTTTCGAGCCTTCTTTGTACGATTTTGTGATAATATCAACTCGCTCCGAAACCATAAAGGCACTGTAGAATCCCAAACCGAAATGGCCGATTATAGCACCAATGTTGTCTTTGTACTTATCGAGGAACTCGCCTGCGCTTGAAAACGCTATCTGGTTGATATACTTATCGATTTCCTCTTCGGTCATACCAATACCATGGTCGGAAACCACAATCGTCTTGTTGCCTTTGTTCACTGTCACGCGGACGGTTTTGTCGGGCAGTTCGCCCTTATAGTCGCCTTTTGCGGCAACTGCTGTCATTTTCTGCGTTGCATCGACGGCGTTGGCCACAATCTCACGAAGGAAAATCTCGTGGTCGGAATAAAGGAACTTCTTGATTACGGGGAAGATGTTCTCACTTGTAACACCAATTTTACCTGTTTGCATAGTTTTATGTTTTTTAGTTATGAATTTCAATTTTACGCGCAGAATGGTTGTCAAACATTGTGCCACGACAATTTGTCGGAAAGTTTGGCATAATCGGGATATAAGCCACTGACAAAAAGGCGCACAAACTAGTCACAAACGAAATACAGGAAATCGTGAATTCGCAATCAGGCAATTAGCGATTCAATAAACTACCGCTTTTTTCCCTTAACTACAGGCCGTTTGTATTCGATATTCGATTGATAAATCCACATATCGTTCTCGAACTTCAAGGCGTCGTACGACATATCTGGGCCGAAAAACTGTGGATTGCTGGTGTCTTGCGAACCCAAAACCGCCAAATGGTCGAGTACGATAAGGTCAAGATTGGGGTCGTATTGAATCATCATAGTTGCGCGCTTGTTATATTCAAACAAAAGGCGTTTCGTCTTTTTGCGCCCAACTTTTATCATCGATTTACCGAACCGTGGTTGGCCCTTAGCTGTAAACGTCAGAGGCTCAATAATTTTGCGAGTAGTGTAAAGTCCACAGCCGTCCCAGCCCAACAATGTGTAAACAGGCTCACCATTCACTTTTTTCTCGACAATACCGTAGTAAAGCGCACCATACCAATTTTGCGGTGCAAGTGTCTGATTCTCGGCATTTTCTATCGTTTCGCTGCAATCAACCAACTCAAACAGCCGGTCTTTTTTAGCATCCTTATCGTGATATTGCAAAAAACCATTGTATCTGTAGTTTCCAGCATCATCGACACTAAACCATGTTATAATGCGAACAAGGCCGTTGGGTGAAGTCACAATGCTGATGTCGTTTTTCAGGCTGTCGAAAGCGTATTTGAGCGAGCCGTCTTTTTTGAGCGCGACCGCGAACATCATCTTTAGATTCTGACTCAGGCTGTCTTGCAAATGGTCTTTGTAACGTGTTGCCGACAGCTCGCGCGCCACTTGAAGCAATTCGCGCTCGGTCCGCACAAGAGTGGTGTCGGCGGTAGCTGAAACGGCAAAAACACTGCTGCTACAAAACAGTGCAACACAAAGAAATATGTATCTCAGTTTTAACATCAGGACTATTAACGTTATTCTGAAGCAAAGATTGTAAGGCTCTGCCATAAACAAAAAAAAGCCCGCAAATATGCAGGCTTTCAGTTTGTTATCATTCTACTTCGAAATCAAATTCAAATCGTCCATAAGCAGTTCGCGATACGACTTGCCGATAGGAATCATCTTGACTCCGGCATCGGTGCGCATCACAACGTTGCTTTCTTCTATATAATCTATCTGGCTGATATTCACTATATAAGAACGATGAACACGTTTGAATTTTGCAGGCGGCAGTTTGTTCTCTATCGCCTTCATTGTGTAGTGAATTGTGAATTTTTCTTTGGCGGTGTTCACTGTAACGTAGTTCTCAAGCGCCTCAACCCACAAAATATCCTCGTATTTGATGCGTACAAGTGTGGCGTTTTTCTTCTTGATGAAAATCTCCTCCGGATAACGCGATATGCTCTCCTTCTCCTGGAATGTAGCCTGAGCCTTGTTCACAGCCTTGAAGAAGCGCTGCAGCGGCACCGGTTTGAGCAGATAGTCAACAACATCGTACTCGTACGACTCGATAGCGTACTTCTCCTGTCCCGACACTATTATAATCATAGGCGGAGTCTCAAGAGTGTTGATGAAATCGAGACCGCTCATTTCGGGCATTTCAACATCAAGGAAAATCAAATCGATAATCTGCTCCGGATTGTCGAATGCCTTGAACGCATCAACCGGATTCTCGTAAGAGCCGACAAGATTCAGTGAATCAGTTTTTTCAACAAAGCCCTCAAGCACTTTGCGGCTCAATATGTCATCGTCAATTATTATACAATTCATTGCACAAAAATTTATTCATTGAGTTTTTTACATCACAAATATAAACAAATCGGAAAACGACAAACGCCAAACATGCCGAAAATCAACTTTTATCAATATTTTTCTTCTATTCAACCACTATTTGCTTTCGTCTGTAATTGTTTTGGTAACTTGCGTTTTTAAACTGACGCACTATATGAGACGAACCTTAATCGCCATAATAATTCTTCTGACCGTCAATGTTTTACAGGCTCAAACCGATAAATATATCCCTAATGTGGTGATTGTGAAATACACCACTCAGAAGGCCGCCGTCGACCGTAACCACGAGTTTGAAACGCTTTGCCGGCTCAAGGTCAAGAAGAACGACCGTCTTTTTAAAAGCGCCCGCACAAACCGCAGCCAATCGTCCATAAAACAGATTTATAAGATTGAATATGAGGGGAATGAAAGTCCGATAACTGTTGCCGAAAAACTTCGCGGAAGCGAGAATGTCGAATATGCACAGCCCTATTGGATTCCCCAGATTCTTGACTCACCAAACGACCCGAGGGTAAGTTCACAATATCATCTTCAGATTACAAAAGCCATTGAGGCTCAAGATATTACACAAGGTGACACAAATATTGTCATCGGCATTGTCGACACAGGCGTCGATATCTACCACGAAGACCTTACAGGCAACATAAAATACAACTACGCCGACCCGATAAACGGCATCGATGATGACGGCGACGGCTACATTGACAACTATCGCGGTTGGGATTTAGGCTGCGACGACAACAACCCGATAAGCACCAACGACCACCACGGCACATACGTGGCCGGCATTGCAGCCGCAACAACCAATAACGGCATCGGTGTGGCTGGCATGGGTGGCCAATGCAAATTTCTACCTATCAAAGTTTCCGATGACATCGAAGGCTCACTTGTGGCCTGCTACGAAGGTATCATCTACGCAGCCGACCATGGTTGCCAGATAATAAATTGCTCATGGGGCGGATTGTCGCAGAACCAGCTTTGCGACGATGTTGTGAAATACGCAATAAGCCGCGGCTGCATTGTTGTGGCCTCAGCAGGCAACACCGGCACCGATGTCAAACACTACCCAGCCTCATGCCCAGGCGCGATAAGCGTGGCGGCCAGCAACTCGTTGGACCAGAAATGGAGAAATTCGACTTACAACAACAGAGTCGACATCTGCGCTCCCGGCCAAGATGTCTGGACGACGTCATATAACAGCAAATATGGGGCAAGCACCGGCACATCGGCGGCTGCACCAGTGATATCGGGAGCTGCGGCTTTGATTTGGTCGGCTCGCCCCAATATGACCGCCACGCAAATAGCTGAACTAATACGCGTTACAGCCGATGTGATAGACACCATACCCGACAATATGCGGTATCGGGGCAAAATGGGCTCAGGGCGTCTAAATGTTCTTAAAGCGATGACAGATAGCGTTTTGCCGTCAATCAGAATAACCGATTATAATTTCACGGCCGAAAACGACAAATTTGTGTCAGATGCAAAAATAAGCCTCAGCATCAACGTTATCAATCATTTGAAACTGGCCAAAAATGTTGTGATAACACTTGAGGCCGACACCGATAAAGCTATTACCGACAGCATTGTCTGGTCGATTGACAGCATTGGTACCAACGAAATCAAATCCAGCCCGACATTTACAGCTACATTAGGCAACCAATTGTTGGATAATGAAATAGTGCCGTTTTACGTAAAAGTGAAAGCTGACGGCTACGAAGCAGAGCAAGTATTGGAAATAACTGTAAATCCGACATTTATCGATGTAAAATGGGGCATTATGGAAACCACCATTGCCAACAACGGAAAAATAGGCATTTACAATTTCGACGGACAACTCGGCAAAGGCATTCTGTATCAAGGATTTAAAAAACTGATGAGCGACGGTGCGCTGATGCTCGCCCTCGACAGCCTGACAATTGCCAGCTCGTTCCAAAACGACAATCAGTTCAAATGCATATTAAAGCCGGAACTTTCTGAAGATGAAAACATTAAGCGAATCACTTGTTCACTGACGCCAACCGACATAAGCGGAATTAAAATTGAACAGGAGTTTGTTTTTGACGAGAACCTTCCTTCGGCAATGATATGCAACTACCTGATTAGCAGCACCAGACAAGCTGAATATGACAATGCCGCGCTTGGTTTGTATTTCGATTGGGACATTGTGAACAGCCTCACAAACGTTATCAGCTATGACGCAGCGCGCAAATTAGCCTACATCTACAACACCGGCACCACCAATCTCTACGCCGGAGTGTGCTTGCTGACCAAAGGCAACGCCGTGCCTTACGCCTTCGAACTTAGCGCAAACGGCGGCAGCACCCTCATAACCGACGCATTTACCGATGAGCAGAAATGGCTTGCAATGAACTACGCCCGCCCACAATCGTTCAGCACAAACATCGACCTGGCTATGATGATGAGTTGCAACAATATAAAGCTACAACAAGGCGATACGGCAAATGTCCGTTTTGCTTTGATTGCCGCCGAAAACCTGTATGAACTGCAAAAAACAGCCGAACTTGCCGCCGAACTTTATTGTAAGAAAGAAGACGAAGAACAACCGATAATCAATTGCATATCAGATAATCACAATAATGTTCGCATATATCCTAATCCGGCAGCCTCGCAAATCAACATTGAATGTGACGCTCCGATAAACCTGGTTAAAATCTACCGTCCCGACGGCACACTTGAATTATCAGAAATCGGAAACAAAACCAATTCTATACTATTGGATATAAGCAACATACCACACGGGTTGCACATATTTGAAATAACTTGTGCCGGAAACCGAAAAATGCACCGTATAATTGAGTGCGGATTCTAACTACAATAAACTTAACCGATTACATCGGCCTCGCATTCACTTGACAACTCCCTCGATAACTCCGCCGTTGGTACGAATTGCAAGCTCATCGCCCGACTTGACATCGACAGGCGATTTCACAGTTTTTCCGCCAGAAGTGACAATAGCGTAGCCGCGCGCCAAAATGGTCTGCGGATTATACTTATCTGCAACATTTTCAAAATGTTCCAGCCGCTTCTGCTGGCTTTCGAAATAAGTGCCTACAGCTTTCTCAAAACGCAACTGCAGATGCGTCGCATTGTTTGCTGCGGCCATAATTTGCATTTTCGATGTCAGATTGGCCTGCCGCGCAATATTTGCCAGCTTAACCTCATGATTGTCAAAATAAAGTCTGTCTGCACTTTGCAAACGGTTTTTGAATGTTTTGACACGCTCGAGTCGCTGACTTATGCTGTTACGTGCGGCATAGACAAAACGGCTGGTATTATGCTCCATATCGCTTATGCGACTGTCGATTTTCCGTCCCACCACATT
Organism: Salinivirgaceae bacterium; assembly: GCA_017617355.1. Classification (GTDB taxonomy): domain Bacteria; phylum Bacteroidota; class Bacteroidia; order Bacteroidales; family SZUA-534; genus RUG13583. The sequence continues at coordinate 33,780 of JAFZWI010000063.1, forward strand.
GCAAACCGTATGACACATATCGGTCAATTGCTGTTCAAACGCAGCCGCACGGTCGATGATGAAGGCAGCCAAAGCAGTTGGCGTTTTCAGCCTTGTGTTTGCCACAAGGTCGAGCACAGAGTCGTCGCGCTCGTGGCCGATGCCGGTGATGATAGGCAACGGAAACTGCGCCGCATTGTAGGCCAACTCGTAGTTGTCGAAGCAGCTCAAATCGGACTTTGAGCCACCGCCGCGCAGAATGGCCACAGCATCGAAATCGTCGATGCGGTTGAAAATCGCGTTCAGCGCGGCAATTATCGAAGCGGGTGCGCCGTCGCCCTGCATCAGTGCCATAAACAGCTCGGTTTCAAACTTATATCCGTAGTCATTGTCGTCCAACTGATTTTTGAAATCGCCCCAACCGGCCGCCGAATCTGACGAGATGACGGCAATGCGCTGCACCACCAACGGCAGTTCGAGCTGCTTGTTCATATCGATGACACCGTCGGCAGTGAGCTGCGCAATGATTTTCGCCCGCTGCTGCGCGATGTCGCCCAAAGTGTACTGCGCATCGATATCTAAAACGTTGAGACTGAA
>JAFZWI010000064.1 GCA_017617355.1 Salinivirgaceae bacterium
CTCTTTTGCGGCGTATGCAGGCACGTGTTTGTGGTGCTTCGCCTGATTCAATTTCGGCTTTTTTACTCCATCAACTTTCATAATTTGAACCTCCTATTATTTTAGTTAAACTTAAAACAATCGAGTTGTTCGGTTATGAATCTCATAGCTGGACGAGCTCGCGCGGCATTGTGCAAACACCGTGCAAACCGCCCCACTCTGCCAAAAAAGGTCGATTGTGGCAATTATGGCAGATGACAATGTGGCATTGAAACGGATATGTTTAAACGACAAGCACTCAGGTATTTATAAGAAAATGTTATTAGGAAAGAAAAGTTTTAATTTCCATATAGCTTTCACTCAATCTTTGAGAAATACCCCTCCACTTCTTTCAGCTCTTTTCTGACTTGTTCTTTCCATTCATCGCTTGCCGCCGTATCGTTTAAAATCTCATCGGCGTAACCTTTGTATTCATCTGATTTCAAAAAGGCTCTCTGTTCTTTCAAATAGTTTTTCATTTCAGAAAGTGTCGTGTCGTAATCAGCAATAACCCATTGCCCGTCACACAGCACCAATTTAAAAGTGTGGGGTTGCCCATTTCCTCGACTATGGATTATTTGAAAATCAACCAAAGCCGTATCGCCAACCATAGACACCGAATCCAACTTATATTGATGCGAATCACAAGGGTCGTTGCCACACACAAAATAGAACATAAACTCGTTCATACCAATGCCGCCAAGACCGCCGTCTGGTATTGCCATAGCATTTTGCCACGCATTATAATATTCTGGTGTGAAGAAGGCAGAATCGCCAATCACTATGTGGTCCGGTATATTTGAGGCAAGCTGCTGAAAACGTTCGGCTGTCAATTCCGGCATTTCATGTTTAGGAGTCTTGCCAACGCACGAAACCAATACCATAGCCGACGTCGCTAAAATGATGAGATTATTATACATAATCTTATATGATTTCAGAACAAACTCAACTGCGTTGGCCCGTCGTTTTTCGGTTTAGTGTCCGAAGGTTTGTCTGTTTCCTTTTCTTTTTGTGTTTCAGCGGCTTGTGGTGCATCATCATCCGCAATCATCTGCATAAACTCCGCCTCGGTAATGATTGGAATGCCCAACTCGCGAGCCTTGGCTAGTTTGTTAGGGCCGATGTTCTCGCCGGCAATCAGATAGTCGGTTTTCGACGACACCGATGTAACAGGTTTGCCGCCGTGCGCCTCAATGGTGCGGTTAATCTCGTCGCGGTTGAAATGTTCGAGTTTGCCGCTGGCAATAATGGTCAAGCCCTCAAGTTTGGCGCTTTTGGCCTCCTGCCGCGTAGCCTCAAACTGCAGTCCGTAGCCAACCAACCGATTGACGAACAAGCGGTTGCCATCTTCGGCGAAATAATCGACAATGCTTTGGGCAATCTTGTCGCCAATCTCGTCGGTGGTTTTCAGCTCGTCGAACGAAGCCTGCATAAGGTTTTGAATTGAGCCGAACTGCCGTGCCAGAATCTTGGCCACAGTGGCGCCAACAAAGCGGATTCCAATGGCGAAAAGCACTTGCTCAAACGGTATCTGTTTCGACTGCTCAATACCGTTCACAATATTTGTCGCCCAAACGCGGCCGTCTTTTTTAAGTGGCAATAACTTACTGACAGTCAAATCGTAAAGGTCGGCTGCATTGGTTATCAACCCGGCCGACACAAGCTGGTCAATGGTCTCCTCTCCCAACGAATCGATGTTCATTGCCTTGCGGCTGACAAAATGCGTTATGCGACCGCGCACCTGCGGTGGACAGGCTGCGTCGTTGGGGCAATACCAAGCAGCCTCGCCCTCGTTGCGGACAAGCGGTGTACCGCACTCAGGGCAGCATTCGATGAAATCGACCGGTCGTGCACCCGCCTCGCGCAAATCGGTGTTCACGCCAACAATTTTGGGGATAATCTCGCCGCCCTTTTCCACCATCACCGTGTCGCCAACGTGCAAGTCGTGCTGCTTGATGATGTCGGCGTTGTGTAACGTGGCGCGTTTGACAACAGTTCCGGCAAGCTGCACCGGCTCAAGATTAGCCACCGGCGTAACGGCGCCCGTGCGGCCCACTTGGAACGACACCGACAACAGTTTGGTCTGCACCTGCTCGGCCTTGAACTTGTAGGCAATGGCCCAGCGAGGTGTTTTGGCGGTGTTGCCCAATTCCCTTTGGTCACTTATGCTGTCAACCTTGATGACTATTCCGTCGATGTCGAATGGAAGGTTTCTGCGCTCTGTGTCCCAATGATTTATGAATGCGAGAATATCGTCAATTGAATCACACTGCGCCACAAAAGTGGGCACTTTGAAGCCCCATTGGCGGCAGCACTCCATATTTTGCAAGTGCGAGTTGGTGGGCAGTTGGTCGGCAAACAGGAAGTAGAGCCAGCAGTCGAGCTGACGCTTGGCGGCCTGCGCCGAATTCTGCATTTTAAGCGAGCCGGCAGCCGCATTGCGAGGATTGGCAAACGGAGCCTCACCCGAAGCCTCACGCTCCTCGTTCAGCTTGTCGAACACGGCGCGCGGCATCAGCACCTCGCCTCTAATTTCAAACAAATCGGGGTAATTGCCCTCTGGTAGCCGCAGCGGTACCGACTTGATTGTCCGCACGTTAGCTGTCACATCGTCGCCTTTCTCACCATCGCCGCGCGTAACGGCGTGGATGAGCCGCCCGTGCTCGTAGGTCAGGCTGATTGACGCTCCGTCATATTTCAGTTCACAAATATATTTTACGCTGTGCCCCAACGCTTTACGCACACGCTCATCGAATTCAACAATCTCTTCTTTATTATAAGTGTTACCAAGCGATAGCATCGGAAAGCGGTGGTAAACCTGCTGGAAATTCTGGTTTATATCGTTGCCCACACGCTGCGACGGGCTGTCGGGGTCGAACCTGTCGGGATTGGCCTTCTCGAGCGCCATCAGCTCGTTCATCAGCTGGTCATACTTGTAATCGTCAATCTCCGGCGCGGCCTCAACGTAGTAAAGGTGATTGTGGCGGTTGAGCTCGGAACGCAAAAAATCAATACGGTCCATAAGGTTAATTCATCAGTTCCCCGTCGTTTGCGGCGTAGGATTGTTTGATGTACTTGGCGCACTCCATCAGTAATTCGCGCTGATTGATAGGCTTTTCGAGCATCTTGTGAATGCCGATTTTGGTGCAGCGTTCCACAATCTCGGGAATTGCGTAGGCCGATTGCGCAATGATGTCGGCTTTGTTGTCGAACTCCAGAATAAGCTCCGACGCCTCAAGGCCGTTCATTTCCGGCATTCGGATGTCCATAAGCACAAGGTCGATGTCGGGGTTGTCTTTGTAAAGTTTGACGGCCTCAATTCCGTTCCAGGCATGCAGAATACGTATTTTGGTACGGAGCATCAAACCTTGAATCAAGATAAAGTTAAGTTCCTCATCTTCAGCAATCAAAATAGTCTTACCCGACCAATCGGGGATTGTAAACTCGTTGTTGTGCGAGTCGTAGATAACCTGCGAAGTCTCCTCCTCATGCTCATAAGGAATGTAGAAGATGAAGCTCGGCTTGTCGCTGTTCAGGTTCTCAACCCAGAGTTTGCCGCCCATCATGCCGATTATGCTTTGCGCGATGATGATTGAAATGCCGTACGACTCATCAATTTGCGACAACAGAATCTCCTGATTCTCATACTCTGATGCGTATTGCAGCAGCTCGTTTTTGCTCATCGCGCCGCGGTCAGCGTTGACAAAGAAGAACACCTTGTCGTTGGTGGTGCGGTAGCCGAAATAGAGTCTGTCTGAATCGGCGAATTTGATTATCGTGTTGAGCATATTCTTAAGAATCTGCTTCAGGCGGAACGAGTCGGAATGAACAATGATATTATCCTCAATGGTATCTATCTGCAACGATATCACCATGTTATCTTTGTTCATCTGCATCTTTTTACTGTTGGCCAGATTATAAACCTCAGCCACAATCGAGTTCAGGTTGAAGTCGGAATATTTGATTTGGATTTTGCCGGCCTCAATCTTCGAGTAGTCAATCATGTCGTTAACAAGGTCGATGAGCATATTGCCGCTCGACTGCACCATTTCAATAATCTCGATGCGCTGGTCATATGTCAGGTCGATGTCGGCAAGCATGTCGCTGTACTCGATAATGGCGCGTATCGGGTTGCGCACATCGTTGCCCAGGTTGGCAAGGAACGACGATTTCAGCCTGTCGGACTCGGCCAGCTTCTCGTTGGCGTCTTTCACCTGTTGGGCATAGCGGTCGATGTCGGTAATATCGCGCGAAATGCCCATCAAAGCGAAAATCTTGTGTTCGTTGTTGAACATCGGGAACTTCCAATTCTCGAATTTGTGCTCGTCGCCGTTCTTATCGACATTCCAAGTCTGCTCGGTCCAAACCTTGCCCTCCTTAAAGACAACATTGTCGGTTTCGGCAAAGACATCAGACAATTTGCCGCCAAACAACTCATAATCATTTTTGCCGGCAATAGTTTCCACATCGAACTGGAAATACTGGCAGAAAGCCTTGTTGGCCTGCTGATAACGGCCGTCGGTGGTTTTGAAGTAAACCATGCTGGTTGATGCGTCGATGACGGTCTGCAGCATATCCTGAATGTCAAGATTCTGATAGAACAGATTTTTGTTGTAGATAGGCTGCACAATGGCCGAAAGGATAAACAACTCAGAGCGGTCAGCGTATTTGAACGGGTGCTTGATAACCCAGCGCTCGCCGCTGAAATGCTTCGACACAAAATCGACAGAGCAAGCCGTGGAGTTGGACTGACCGGAATAAATCATGTTGTCGTACTCCGCCAGTTTTTCGGCTGTGGCGGCGTCAACAAGGTCGGTCCACTTTGCGTCGGGCGACAAGTCGTTGATATGCATCGCACTAAGCAAGAAAGCGCGACTGGCTTTGTAGATGCGTCCGTCTTGGTCGCTAATGATAAACCAGAACGGCGAGCTCTCCATTATGGTATCCATTATTGGTGTGCCCACCGGCAACATCATCGGCGACACTATATTACTTATGATGCCCCCCACCTCCTCGCGCGCCGAACAGTCAATCTCCTCGTACAAGGTGCGTATCCACAGATACATTACCGCAATAGTCAGCAACAAGAAGAAAATCAGCACAAAAGGCCAACTGCCAGTTTGATGCACCTTGCCTTCGCGTATCAGCCACTGACGGCTGATTGACTCAAACTTGCCATTCTTCAGTATGGTGCCAAGCGATGAGTTTATTGCGCTGTCGAGCGTCGGGTCCACTTTTTTCACAGCCAGAGCCAACGGCTTGACAATGAACGGTGTGGGCAGATAATCGATATTGTTGTATCGGTTTTCCTCCAAAACCTTGCGGACAGCCTGCAACGGGAGCACGGCGCAGTCGTCGTATCCCTCCGACAAAACGCGCAACGCCTCATAAACGCTGCTAACATTGAGTATATGCGATGTGCGGTGACGATAGAGCGCCTCAAACGGATAGTCGTTCCGCACAATGATGACCTTCTTGTCCGACAGGCTGAAAAGCGACTCGACAGGCTCGTTGCGGCGGTAGCAGACAACATATTCAATCTGCAGCGGCAGCGAGTGTTTTGTGTAACCAACTGGTGTCGGCTCGTCGTCGGGTAGGCAGATGATATCGGGCTTGAGGCTTTCGTCGCAAGAAGAGCATGAATAAGTGTAGTAGTTTACCTTGCTGTAGGGCAGCATCTGGTCAAGAGCGTCGGGCAGAATTCCAATGTTCGCCTCATCGCCGTCGAAATAATACGGATAGATGTTTATCTGCGAGTAAACATTGATGCTGTCAGAGGCCGAAACGCTCAACTGCATGAGCATCGGTATGATAAGTAACCACTTGTAAAACTTCATATTCGCAATTTTTATAGCCGCATCGCCAAATGCGATTATCAGCATACGAACGAAACCCAAATTTAGCACTTTTTTTAGAAGTTAGTGCGCAAATTTTATGGCAAGATTCAAAACAAAAAAAGCACCAAAAGGTGCTTTTTCGTTTTCAATATTTGTCGGATTATTCCCAACCAAACTTGTAAACCAGCGTCTGACGATAAACCTCACCCGGGCGCAAAACAGCCGACGGGAACATCGGTTTGTTTGGTGCGTCAGGAATGCCCTGCGGCTCGAGAGCCACGGCGCAGTATGAGCAGAACGGAATGCCGCCCTTGCCTATCTGCGAGCTGTTGAAGTGCATTGCGGTGTAAACCTGCAATCCAGGCTGTGTTGAGTACACTTCAACAAAACGTCCTGATTCAGGGTCGGTAACGCGGCCGCAGAAGCCCATCTCGCCAACCGGCTTGTCGATAATCCAGTTATGGTCGAAGCCTTTAAACAGCTGAATCTGCTCGTAAGGTGTGTTGATAGCATCACCGATTTTAACCGGTTTGCGAAGGTCCATCGGGGTGCCCTCAACGCTACGGATTTCGCCCGAAGGCACGCCGTCGGCAATAGGTGTAAACTGTTTGGAGTTCACCTCAATCTGATGACCAAACACCGGACCGCTACCCGCTCCGCGCATATTCAGATATGGGTGGCTTGTAAGGTTAATGACTGTCGGTTTATCGGTTGTGGCCTCAAAATCGATGATGAACTCATTGTCATCGCTGAGCGAATAGGTAGCCTTAACGTCAAGATTGCCAGGATAGTTCTCGTCTCCGTCGGGGCTGTGAAGAGTCAGCTCATAGGCTCCGGCACGACCAGCGATTTTGGTCTCCTTCACATTCCAATCGCGGCTGTTGAAGCCTGTCGGGCCGCCGTGCAGGTGGTTCTGGCCGTCATTCAGCGCAAGCTGGTACTCCTTGCCATCAAGCACGAAATGTCCTTTGGCAATGCGGTTGGCAAAGCGTCCGCAGATGGCGCCAATGTAAGCGTCACCGTCGATGGCTTCCTGAACGGTGTCGTAACCAATCATCACGTCAACCTTCTTGCCCGGATTCTGCGTATCTGGCAATTGCACCGAAATAACCTTCGCTCCTCGCGGCATAAATTCAATTGTCAAACCGTTTTTGTTCGACAACTGGTATGTTTTTGTCTCACTCATTTTTATATCGTTTTTTGTTTTTAAGCGATGGCTAAGATATAAATAGTTCCGCATAAAACACGATTTATGAGCTAAACTTCATAGAAATATGGGTTGCAAGCTTTTGGCATATTTTTTGCCATATCTGTATCAGTAACAACTAATTCTATAATAAAATGAAACATTACTTATTGTTATTGTGGGTTGTTTTCTTCCCTGTTTTGTTGGTTGCGCAAACAAGTCAATTTTCACAAAAAGAGCAAGATAAGATTTTAAAACAATTCACTAAAACGTTCAAAAACAAGGAAGCCGATTTGGACGAAATCGAAAAACAGGCAAACAATTTTATAGAGAAAATTGGCAAAATGGTGGCGTATGATGTTATTGCTCATCCTGTTATAGATTCAATTCGAATAGATTCTTCCAAAATTGATGACACAATTTCCGTTGTTTTAACATACAGCTCTGATAACCAATTATATACCATCAATCCTAATGATGAGTATGAAAAAGATGGTTCCATCCCCCTTATGCACTTTTTCAATACAATGTATTATGGCGACGGAATAGAATCTGTTGTTATGAGCACGTTATTTACTTTTTCATTTACAAATAAAAACATTGTATATAAAATTGAATATGAATTAGTTAATCATAACGACTCGACAACAATCAAGAATAGGAAAATACAGGAAATAACACCTACTGAACGTTTGAATGAAAATTAAACGTCCTGTTCTCATACTTCGACCAAGCTCTTTATTCATATTGCATAAGTTGTTCACAAAAATTAAAATAAGTGTAACAGCATAACCTTTGCATCAGTCTTTTGGGTGTATTTCAATAAAAACTTAAAACTTACAATTATGAATAAAGTAATATCAACAACAATCGCGCTGCTTTTTGCATTACAACTTTCAGCACAAGTATTAGTAATCCCCGACATTCACGGGCGCACATATTGGAAAGAAGCCACAGCTAAACATCCGGATGTGCCGGTCATTTTCCTTGGCGATTATCTTGACCCCTACTCATACGAAGGAATCTCCCCGGAAGATGCGTTGACTAATTTCAAAGATATTTTAGCCTTCAAGAAAGCGAATATGGACAGAGTGACGCTGCTGATTGGTAATCACGAAGTTCATTATATTGACACCGCCCTGTGGTTCAGCCGTAAAGACACCGTCAATGCAGAATATATCCATCAACTGCTGCACGAAAATCTGCCTTTGTTTCTGATGGCCACACATGTGGAATTGGATGGGAAAAGCTATCTGTTCACACATTCGGGTATACTTGAAGCATGGTGGAAAAAGTATTTCCCGGAAACGCCAACAGATGCAGCATCAATTTGCAACGCACTGAATAGCAAGATGAAAGACTCGGCAACATTCGTAGAGTTTATTGATGATGCGCTAATGAATATCAGCAAACTACGCAGAGGCGACGCCGAAGCTGGCTCATGTGTATGGGCAGATGTGCGCGAACAACCAAAAAAGACTGATTTTCTTAAGGAAACATATCAAGTATTCGGGCATACGCAATTGCGAAAGAAACCCGTCATAAAGAATTCTTTTGCCGATTTGGATTGCCGGAAAGCTTTCCTGCTCACAACGAAAGACGGACAGACCAGAATTGTTGAATTTGGGAAAGAATAAAATTCGTATTTGGGAAGCTCTTCTAACATAGAATGTTATTTTCATCATCTTGTTTCGAACAAAAAAAGCCAATAAAAACAGCTAATTGCGGACCACCTATCATTTTTGTTAGTCAGTAAAAAAAACATCAAAAAGCGCTGTAAATCGGCAAAATGAATTTACTTTGCGCCCCGTGAAAAAACTATTTTTAACATTGATTCTTGTCGTTCTGACGGCAGCGGCAACGCTTGCCCAAAGCAGTATTCTCACAAGAATCGGAAGCGAATGCATCGGCCAGCCCCTAACTTATTATTTATCGAAAGCCGAGGCCGAAACCGACATTCTTTTCTTCTATAAAGACAACTGGGTGAACAGCATCACCATTCAGCAGCCAACGCAAGGCAAAACAATAAAACAGACTATCGACCGCGCCATTGCCGACTACGGTCTGACCTACATTGTCTTTCAGCGGCGTAACATCATCTTCATTCCGCAAGGCTTCACTGTTGACAACGACAAACTGATGGAAGGCATGGTGGGATATATAAAGGTGATTGGCAACATTATGGAGAAAGGCCGATACAAGCAGAACAAGGTTGAAGGCACGGTGCTGGCCGGCAAGACAATGGAACCGATTGTGGGCGCCGTTGTGCTGGATACAAAAAGCCATACCGCCACCACAACTGATGTGGACGGGCATTATGAGCTGCTGCTGCCCGTCGGACAGACCGAGCTTGAATTCTCGTTCATCGGACTTGAAACAGAAGTGATTAAAATTGACGTATTGAGCCCAGGCACACTTGACGTGGAGCTGATGGAAGCATCCATTGCGCTTGAGGGTGTAACAATAACATCAAGCGGTGGAAAAAACCGTATAAACCGCACACAGCTTGGCGTTGAGAACCTAGATATGCGCACCATAAGTAAGTTGCCGGTGCTGATGGGTGAAGCCGACATTGTGAAAAGCATGACACTGCTTCCTGGCGTGCAAACGGCCGGCGAGATGTCGACGGGCTTCAACGTGCGAGGCGGCAATGTTGACCAGAACCTGATTCTGCTCAACGAGGCACCAGTTTATAACACATCGCACATGTTCGGTCTATTCTCGACTTTCATACCTAACGCCATAAGCAGTGTCGAACTGTACAAAAGCGCACAGCCGGCTAGCTTCGGCAGCCGAATATCTGCGGTAATGGACATAGGGCTGAAAGATGCCGACACCACTCGTCTCCACGGCAATGCAGGCATTGGAATTCTGAATAGCCAGTTGTTTGTTGAAGCGCCCATTGGACGGAAAATCAGCTTCTACGCTGGAGGCCGCACTACCTATTCCAACTGGCTGCTGCACAAGATGCACAACGCCAATATACGCAACAGTGAGGCCAGTTTCTATGACCTGATTGGAAAAATCGACATCCGCCCCAACCGCAAGCACCATTTCGACATCTTCGGATACTACAGCAACGACTTTTTCAACTACAATCAATTGAGTGAATTTGCTTACACTCAACAGATTATAGGTATAAACTACCGATGGCTCATCACACATCAAGCGCAGTTCAAGCTGTCGGGGAGCCACACTGGCTACACATCGATAATGTCGGACCTGACGCAAAAGACTCTCAGCAGCAGTGTCGAAACAGGCATCTACCACACTCGCGGCAAAGCAGAACTGCTGATTGAGCAGCTAAGCCACAATCTGAATATAGGTGTGGAAGCCAACCTGATAAGAATAAACCCTGGCAAGATGTCTGCCTACAACAGCCAGTCTTCTGTAATGCCAGCCAAAACCGCCAACGAGAACGGCATTGAAGCGGCCGCGTTTATAGCCGACAACTACAACATAACCGACAACCTGAGCGTCTCGGCTGGCGTACGATACTCGTTGTTCAGCAAAATTGGCCCATGCACCGAATACAAATATTCGCCAAAGGCAGCAAAAAGCGAGGCAGCAATCAAAGACTCAACAGTTTATGCTGACGGCGATATGGTAAAACTATATCAAGGTATTGAACCTCGGATTGGTTTGCGATACAAACTCAGCAACACAAGCTCAATAAAAGCCGGATACAGCTACACCAAACAGTATCAGCAACTTATAAGCAGCAGTACATCGGCCATGCCGTCAGACTATTGGAAATTGGCCGACAACAACATAGCTCCGCTGTCGAGTCATCAAGTTTCAGTCGGCTACTTCTCAACCATGTGGAACGAGATTCTTGACTTCTCGGCCGAGGTTTATTACAAAATATCACAAAACCAAATTGATTACAAAAACGGCGCTGTGACAACAATGAACAGCAATATTGAGCAGGATATTTTGGCCGGCAAAGTGCGCTCTTACGGCCTTGAGCTGATGCTGAAGAAAAGCATCGGAAATCTGAGCGGCTGGATTAGCTACACGCTGTCGAACACACAGATGAAAGTCGATGGACAGTTTGCCGAAGAGAAGATAAACGGAGGCCAATACTACGCCGCCATTACACACCATCTTCACGACTTGAGTGTTACGGCCAACTACCAGATAACACGCCGTTGGAACGCCGCCGCCAACTTTGTGCTGACAAGCGGACGGCCGGCAACCTACCCCGAATATGTTTACCAAGCAAACGGCATGGAGATTGTACACTTTTCTGACCGTAACAAATACAGGCTTCCCGCCTACCACCGCCTTGACCTATCGGCCACCTACGAGGGCAATCTGAACAAAAAACAGAAGGTGCACCCAAGCCTCACGTTCGCACTTTACAATGCCTACGGACACAAGAACATATATTCCGTATTCTATAAAAAAAGCGCTCCGTCGTCAACTAACAAATATCACAGCTACGGGCTCTACAAACTATCAATAATAGGCGTTCCGATTCCGTCAGTAACACTTAACCTTAGATTTTGATAATGAAACATTTAAAATCGATATTACTGATTCTTTTGTTTGCTGGGTGCGAAGAATATTATGAGCCGAATATTGATTCGGTAAAACCTATCTATGCATTTGAGGGATATGTAACAAACCTGCCTGGTCCGTATTGCGTAAAAGTACTAAAATCAAATGGTTACAATGCTGAACAACAAATAGAATATGTATCTGACGCTCAAGTAACAATTGAGTGCAAAGACGGTCCAATCTACAATCTAACATATGACGCCAACGGATGCTACTACACAGACAGCGCCACATTCCTTGGCAAAATCAACCATTCATATAGGCTTAAGGTTGAAACCTTCGATGGCAAAATATTTGAATCGGAATATGACCAGTTACTTGCTTGTCCAGACATTGAGGAACTTACGGCACAGTATTACGAAAAAAACGTAGTAACAACTGACGGCATATATTTCTATGACGAGATAGAACGAGGTATACAAGTTATGAACAGCACCGACACATACGGCCACACACCATATTACAAATACGATTGCAGACTAATTCTGCAATCGCAACAGCGCTACAATAACCCTCCGTCAATAATCGATTTTTACATATTCCGTCCTGTCAGTTCATATGGCAACTTATACATAGCCAACGCAAAAGATTATGAGAACAAACACATTACTGGCAACCAACTATTCTGCACATCAACAAAATTGTTTCGATACGCCGACCCTTCCCTTATTGAAGGCTTAGAATACGAATTGATAAACTATGGTGAATATGTCCGTGTTAACCAATACTCGATGACAGAAGCGCAATACAATTATTGGAATGCCGTCAAACATCAGATTGAGAACAAGAATTACCTGTTCGGACAAATTGAGAATCAAGCTATCGGGAACATAAAATGCACCAGCAACCCCGATGAGCAAGCATTAGGTTTTTTTGGAGCATCAGCAGTCAAAAGCGCAATTCACGCTTTCAGCTTACGTGAACAAAAAAATACGGTTTACTCCATAGCCATCGACTCTTTCCCTGACACCGACACAATGATTATATACAATGAACGACCTTTGTTTTCAGTAAGATTCAGCAACTGACACCGCCAACACAATGATTAAGAAGATTTTATCGGCATTAGTATTATTTGCGGGACTGTTTGCAACAACATCGGCGGAAACCAATCCGACGGCTGTTTTTCTGCAAATCGACCGCAGCAGTTACATTTCGGGCGACGACTTGCTGTTTGGCGTTTTGCTCAACACTAACATATTGAATGACAGCATTAACGGCAACGATGTGCTTATTGACATTACAGCCGCTAACGGCAGTTGGATTGTCGGCACAGTGGCTAAGAAAGAGCATGGCGTTGCCTCTGGCCTTATCAATATTCCCGACTCGCTGCAAACCGGCTACTACCGCATACGCGCCTACACAAACTATCCGAATGTGGACAACTATTTCTGCCAGCGCGAATTTTATGTAACCAACCGTTTCGGGAAAACACCCGACAAGACACTACGGACAAACAATTCAGAAACAGAAAAGCCTGTATCTGGAGACATCATCGGACTGACTAAAACCGAATTCCGGACAAAAGAGAGATTTGAGCTGACACTGCAATCTGATGACAGTATCAACGCGATTGTCCGCATCATCAGCAAAAAACAGTGGGACAGACAGTGGCAACCAATTGCCGGTAAATGTGAGCCGTTCAGCTTCAATGGTGGCTTCAGCCCGCTCACACCATACGATGGCGTTCTGATAACCGGCACCGTAACTGACTCGGTTGGTACACCCATTAACAATGCAGTGGTGTTCACTTCGTTCCAAGACAGTGTGATACGCCTGCGTTACGACATCAGCGACGAAAACGGACGGTTCTGCACCTTGCTACATGAATATTATGGTCAGCAGCAGATGTTTGTGAACGCTTTCAACAGCAAATTGGAGCCATATCTGAACGCGCGCATAACAATCGACAACCAATTCTGCCGCACCGACAGCAATAACAACCTGATCGAATCGTATCAAGAGACCGACAGTTTGGAACTAAACAAGGCCATAATATCAAAGGCGTTCGACCTTCATCTGTACAAACCGCAGGAAACATCCTCACGCCCCGAATCGAACTACGAGCAGTACGTGATTGGCACACCGACCCAATCTGTGAAAACTGACGATTATATTACATTCACAGACTTCAACGATATAGCACGAGAAATACTGCCGTTCATACGAATCCGCAAGAACAAAGGAATACCAGAAATACGCATAGTTACCGATTTCGAACTTAAAAGAACAGTGAACGCCAATCCGTTTATTATTGTCGATGGTGTGCCGTTGTCGCAGATATCGCCGCTTCTAAGCTGCGGATCGGCAAAAATCAAGCAAGTCGATACGCAAACACGGCCAAGATATTTCGGCAACATAATCTTCGAAAACGGAATACTGATTGTTTGGACTCACAAACAGGATTTTTGGGACAAGTTGTCTGTTCCCGGCACATTCAGTTTCACCATACAAGGATTTCAGCCATCTTTGGAATCAGGACGTCCAGAACAATCGAAGGACAAACTCCCCGATTTACGACAGACAACATATTGGAATCCAACGGTTTCGGCAAACAATGGCGACAAAATAGAGATTGAGTTGTCGGATGAGAGTGGCGAGTTTGTGATAGAGTTTACCGGCATCAACAGAAAAGGCGAAATAATAAAGGACTTCAAACTGATTAATGTTAAATAGCCGTATGAAGAAACTGATTATTGCGATACTCACACTTGCCGCCGTTAACTGCCACGCTCAAGGCGACAAATTCAAAAAGACGGCCATACAGAACATAACTGGCAACGCCTTTGTGCATTACTATGCACGGCTTAACGGCTCGCCTTTCTACAATCAGAACTGGCTTGCAGGCGATGTTACAATGAAAAGCGGTGACGTTTACAAAGGTCTTCCTCTACGCTACGACGCCTTCCGCGATGAGCTGGTTTACTTCAACGAAGTGAACAACAACTCTATTATTATTGATAAAAACTCAATTGTCAGTTTCTCGCTTGACAATAACTATGGCGATGTCGAACTTTTTGAGCCGATGTACGACAAAGGTCTGCGAGGAATGAGCGGCCGATATATGTGCATAATGCTGAAAGACAGTATTTCTGTAATCAGAAAATACGAAGCAATGGAAGAAAAATACAACACGATGAACAGCAGCGGCAAGACGGGAGAAATAGTGCGGAAAACCACGACCTACACATGGAACGGCAAAGAACTGAACTCTGTTCCGAAGCGCCGCGGAGCCATTTTCAATCAATATCCGACACACAAAGACGAGCTGCGCAAGTTCTGTTTCCAACATCACATACACATGAAAGAAAAGAAGGATATAATCTTGTTATACAAAGAGATAAACCGATTAATAAAAGAGGATTCAGAAATTAAAGAATAAAAAGAATAGCTCGCCATCAAAACGA
Organism: Salinivirgaceae bacterium; assembly: GCA_017617355.1. Classification (GTDB taxonomy): domain Bacteria; phylum Bacteroidota; class Bacteroidia; order Bacteroidales; family SZUA-534; genus RUG13583. The sequence goes on from JAFZWI010000064.1 coordinate 15,012, forward strand.
GCTATTCTTTTCCATATGCTTAGCAACGCTGTATTTCTACTTGTCAAGACCTTCGATAGTCTTAATCTTTCCATCAGCATCGTACTCAAGTTCGCAAACTTTGAGCGAGCGTAGCCAGGTCTTGTCGTTCGACGGAACGCAATCGTGGTGGAACAGATACCACTTGCCTTTGTACTCAGCAATGGCGTGGTGAGTGGTCCAGCCAACAACCGGGGTAAGAATCACTCCCTGATAGGTGAATGGTCCGTACGGATTGTCACCGATAGCATAGCAAAGGAAGTGGCTGTCGCCAGTTGAGTACGAGAAGTAGTACTTGCCGTTGTACTTGTGCATCCACGATGCCTCGAAGAAGCGATGCGGGTCTCCAGCCTTAAGCGGTTGTCCGTTCTTGTCGACAACCAGCACACGGCGTGGTGCCTCGGCAAACTGCAACATATCGTCGCTCATCTTAACAACGAAGCTCGGAAGAGCCGGCATATCAGGTTTTGCAAAGAGCTCACCGCTGCGAGTCGGCTCCGCTCCCATATCAACAAGTCCGTTATCGTCGCCGTGCTTGCCGTGAATCGGCTCAAACCCCGGTGCAAATGGTTGCCACCATTGAAGCTGGCCGCCCCAAAGTCCGCCAAAATAGGTGTAAATGGTGCCGTCATCGTCCTTGAAAACGCAAGGGTCGATAGAGAACGAACCGCGAATTGGCTGAGGCTGAGGCTTGAACGGGCCTTCCGGCTTGTCGGCTACTGCCACGCCAAGACGGAACACTCCATCGTATCCTTTACCAGAGAAAACGTAGTAGTACTTGCCGTTTTTCTCAACCACGTCGCTGTCCCACAGCTGTTTTTCTGCCCAAGGCACATCTTTCACATCGAAAATAACGCCGTGGTCGTTGACTTTGCCCGTCATCGGGTCACCGTCAATTGAGAGTGCGTGATAGTCCTTCATCTGGAAGTGGCCGCCATCGTCGTCCTCTTCGGCACCAGCTTCCCAATCGTGTGACGGATAAATAAATACTTTGCCGTTAAAAACATGAACCGCAGGGTCGGCCATATAATCGGCAGGAAATAAATAACGTTTCTGTGTCATTGTTTTAAGTTTTTGGTTATTAATGATTTCGTTAGTTCGAAGCTATAAGTATTCGTTTTACTTTTCCTCCATCGCCAATTTGATAATAGCATCAACAAACGGTTTTGGCTGATAGTTGCGGTCAATGGCTAGCGGATAGTCGGTGCGGCCCGGCATTGGCCAGCCATTCTTCCAACTGTCGGCATCAGTCAAACCCCAGAAGGTAACACGGTCGATAACATCAGCATGTTTGAGATAAATACCAAAGAGCTTAACGAAGAAATCGGTCTGCTCTTGCGCTTTAGCGGCCGGAAGACTATCTGTGTAAGGATTCATCTCCTTCATATACTCGAAATTAGTCTCAACGGCGGCACCGTAGTTGCCCTGAGGCCAAGGCAGAACGCTCAAATCGAGTTCGGTAACCATCACCTTCACTCCTTCGGCGGCATATGCCTCTATGCTCTTCTCATACTCGTCGAGATTAGTATCAAAAGCCACGTGCGACTGCATTCCAATACCGTCGATGCGGCAACCTACCTCTTTCAACTCACGCACGATACGGATAGCACCCTCACGCTTCGACGGATTATCCATACCATAATCGTTGTAGTAGAGTTCGGCATCAGGGTCAGCCTCGTGGGCGAACTGGAACGCCATTTTAATGTATTCAGGGCCAATGATGCGGTAGAACTGCGTCGGACGCAACTCACCGTTGTCGAGAAGTGCTTCATTCACGACATCCCAGCCTTTGATTTTGCCTTTGTAGCGCGACACCACAGCGGTGATGTGCTCCTTCATACGGCTGATGAGCTCTTCTTTGGTGACTTGTTGGCCCAAATCGTCTTTAAAGAACCAGTAAGGCAGTTGCGAGTGCCAAACAAGGCAGTGACCGGTAACAACCTGACCATTTTTCTGCGCCAACTCGACAAGAGCGTCAGCATCACGCCAGTCGTACAGGTCTTTTTTCGGATGAATCTCCTCCGGTTTCATACAGTTTTCGGGCACAAGCGCACTGAACTGGTCGCGGATAACATTCACCACCTTCGGGTCAGTGCTTTTCACCTGACGCACATTGACAGCCGCACCAAGCAGAAACTTGCCGTCAAAAGCTTGACGCATAGTCGGTTTTCCGTTGTCGGTAGCGGTCTGCGCTGATTGTGTTGACGGCACCTGACTGCAAGCTGTCAATGTTACCACAGCAATCGCAACTATCGATATCTGTTTAATATTCATATTATTATTTATAAAAAAGACGGAAGGGTAGCTTCCCTCCCGTCTTTGGTTAGAATTCATTTATGCTTTTGCACGAGCTTCAATTTCGCGGCTCATCTCGTCAAGTCTCTCGTCGGTGAGAGGATACTTCTTAATCAAGTAAGCCACAAGAACCAAAAGCACTGCCGGGATTATGGTAGTGAATATCAAAATCGCATTCTGCTTGGTTGGCTGATAATTGTTCAACTCTGTATAATAAGCATTTACAGGTGCGCTGATAAACGATGCAAGGAACACTACAACGAAGATTCCAAGCACGAGTTGAAGGCATTTGTTAGCCTTGAACTCACGCCACATATCGCCGAACGAAACTGGTTTCTCAGGTGTAGTGGTGATATTCTCCTTGCTGCCCAGGAAGCAAAGCGTCAAAAGAACAAAACCAACAAGTGCAAATATGCAAGTAACTGTAAACCAAGCTTTCGGGTCAGTTGCCAGAGCCGATTCCTCACTTGCCAAGTTAAAGCCAATCAAACCCATTACCAACGGTGTAATCCAGCCGGCGATTGAGAAACCAGCCTTGAAAGCAACACCTGCAAGAGCGTTGACAGTGGCTGCCGGACGGTTTCCTGTGCGATGCTCTGCCTCGGTAATTACCTCAGGAACAAGCGCCCACATCAGCGAGCCTACAAGCAGACCAACGCCCGTCATAATTTTGGCCACCTTAACTATTGTGGCGCAGTTTTGAACGTCGAAGAATTTACCAATAGTGAACAAAATTGCGAAACCAATCAGACCGATTGCAAGAAGCAGATAATAAAGGCCTTTCTTGCCGAACAATTTCTTCAAAGCTGGCAGCAACGGCAGGATGATGAATGCCGGAATGGTACCGATAGCCATAAATATTGCCTGGTCCCAGTTGATTGCTGAATGAACACAAATAGCGAGACCGATTGGGAAACCTGCCTGAACAATAATCTGACCGATATTGGCGCAAACCATACGAGTAGAGGTAAGAATAAGCACCTCGTCGTTGTCGCGGGTCATACTTGCCATAATCGAGCCATACGGTATATTCACAACTGAATAAATCATACTTAATATTGTATAACTGAGTGTGGCATAGACCATCTTCGCACCCATCGACCAAGTGGCAGCTGCCGGAAGCATCAGGAAGCAAGCGGCAATTGTAAGCGGAATACCACCCCAAAGAAGATAAGTGCGGTACTTACCCAATTTAGGATTGCGGTTATCAATATACTTTCCTACTACAGGACTCCAGAAGCAGTCGATGAGACGGACGGTGAGAATCAAGCCGCTGACAAAAGCAGGATTAATTTTCAATACCGTAGTAAGGTAAAGCATTAAGTAACATGCTACTGTTTGAAAGATGAGGTTTTGAGCCAAGTCGCCTGAGCCAAAGCCAATGCGCTGAGCCCATGATAGTTTGTAGAACCCTTTTTGCTCTACTTCATTTTTTAATTCCATTACGTTTAGTTTAAGTTATTACTAGAAAAATCGCCGCAAATCACCGCCTTGTAAACCGCAAAATGCGACATTCCAAATGTAAATTTTTGTTTAATGTTTCCGTCACTTGTTTCGATTTTTTTTCGAAAAGGCACAAAAAACTTGCTTCTCGTCATTTTTTTACAATCCGCAGTGTCCACCGAAAACAAAACAACACTATCTTGCACCCAATAATTTTAAAATGAACAGATATGAAAAAGATTCTTATCGCAGCTGCGTTACTCTTTTCGACAAACGTGGCTATGTGCCAATTGTTCGGCTATGGTGTCAAAGCAGGCTTGAACTCTACAAAACTGAAAATGAAAGATGTGGCAACCACCGCTATTAAAGATGCCCAAGGAAAGGAAACCGACAAAACTATTATGATGGAAGAAGCCGCCTCCGATTTAGGCTTCCACGTTGGCGGATTCGCGCGCATCAACGCAATGGTAGTGTTTGTGCAGCCTGAAATCTACTACACCAATATGAGTTCACACATCAAAATCAACTATAAAGGTGATGGAGAAAAGATTACAAGCGAGACTGCCGATGTCAAGAACCACCGTATTGACATTCCTGTGATTGTGGGTGCAAAATTCGGTCCCGCACGTTTGGGTTTAGGCCCTGTAGCTTCGTTCAACTTGAAATCGGAAACAAAAGTTTCTGACCAAATGAAAGAGCAAATTGGTGCTGGCCTCGACGGTGCAAAAAACACCGCAACATTCGCGATGCAGGTAGGTGCCGGTCTCGATATTTTGAAAAAAGTCACACTTGACCTTCGTTACGAATTTGGTTTGAGCAAATTGGGCGATGAGGTTAATATTGGCAACAACACGTTCAAAACCGACCAACGCGCCAACTCATTCATTGCCAGCATTGGTTGGATGTTCTAAATCAATTGGCTTAAAACTAAAAAGCCTGCCTAATAAGGCAGGCTTTTTTTTATGGTTTGAAAAACGTAAACAATACTACATTTTCCTACAACTCCGCGCTTAAATACTCAAAATCCTGAGAGTTTTTCATTAGGTCGGCAATGGTGTAGTTGTCAAAAAAGTTGTTGACGGTTTCGTAAAGTTTCTTCCACATTGGCAGTGTGCGACAAATTTGTGTACGCTCACATGGTTTTGCATCGCAGCCCAGACAGGCAACAGGTGCCAACGAGCCCTCAGTAGCGTGCAGAATTTCAGTCAAATGGTACTCCAGCGCAGGACGATTCAAACGGTAGCCACCGCCCTTACCGTGAACGCCGTCAATCAGTCCCGCCTTCGACAACGATGTGGTGATGCTCTCAAGGTATTTCAGCGAGATGTCCTGTCGTTCTGAAATGTCTTTCAGCCTTGTATAGCCAGCCGAACCTTGTTCCGCAAGGTCAATCATCACTCTAATGGCATATCTGCCGCGTGTCGAAATCATCATAGTAGCATAGCATTTTGTTGCAATTTACGATTTTTATACAAAAAACACAGAACACACGGAAACTTTCTCCGGTTCCATGTGTTCTGAAGTTAATGATTGGCTATTCCGCAAATAGCGAAGTACTCAAATAACGGTCACCAGTATCGGGCAGAAGAACAACAATGTTCTTTCCTTTGTTCTCGGGGCGTTTGGCAAGCTCGATAGCTGCCCACAAAGCCGCACCCGACGAAATGCCGACCAGAACACCCTCAGTGCGGCCAACCTCGCGACCCGTCGCGAAAGCGTCCTCGTTCGAAACGGGGATAATCTCGTCGTAAACTTTGGTATCGAGTACGTCGGGAACAAAGCCCGCGCCAATGCCCTGAATCTTGTGCGGTCCGGGAACACCTGTCGAAAGCACTGCCGACGATGCCGGCTCAACAGCCACGATTTTCACGCCAGGCTTCTTCGATTTCAGATATTTGCCAACACCTGTGATGGTTCCGCCGGTACCAACGCCAGCCACAAAAATGTCAACTTGGCCGTCGGTGTCCTCAAAAATCTCGGGGCCGGTGGTTTCAAGGTGTGCCTTCGGGTTGGCCGGATTCACAAACTGGCCGGGAATGAAGCTGTTTGGCGTTGTTTCGGCCAGTTCCTGCGCTTTCGCGATGGCGCCCTTCATACCTTTTGCACCTTCCGAAAGAACAACCTCGGCACCGTAAGCCTTCATCAATTGACGACGCTCAACGCTCATCGTCTCGGGCATTACAATGATTGCCTTGTAACCACGGGCTGCGGCCACGCTTGCCAGACCAATACCTGTGTTTCCGCTTGTCGGCTCAATGATAACCGAACCCGGTTTCAGTTTTCCGGCGCGCTCGGCGTCCTCAATCATCGCTTTTGCAATGCGGTCTTTGACGCTGCCTGCGGGGTTGAAATACTCAAGTTTGGCAATGATTTTTGCCTGCAAGTTGTGTGCCGACTCAATGCGGCTCAGTTCCAGAAGTGGTGTGTGGCCAATCAGTTCGTCGGCCGATTTGTAGATTTTTGACATTTTCGTAATATTTTTTAAAGTTCGTTTTCTGTTTTTGACGATGCAAACATAAACAATATTTTCTATTACCCAC
>JAFZWI010000065.1 GCA_017617355.1 Salinivirgaceae bacterium
ACGCTGATGCCGATTATCTGCGACATCGCCTTGAAAAAAGGCATCCGCCCCGAGCGTCCGTGCGGCGTGGCCAGCATTGCGTCGCAGGTGGGCATTACCTGCTCGCCCATTGCGGCTGCCGTGGTGGCTTTTGTATCGATTTCGAATGCCAATGGGTTCGATGTCTCGATTCCGGGCGTGCTGATGGTCAGCATTCCGTCGTGCTTGTGTGGACTGATGGCTGCCGCTGCCGCTTCGTACCATCGTGGACTCGACCTTGATAAAGACCCGCAGTTCCAGGAAAAACTAAAAGACCCCGAGCAATATAAGTACATTTATGGCAACTCGGCTACAACGCTCGACAAGGAAATCCCGCAATCGGCAAAAAACGCTGTGTTCATCTTCCTTGGCGCTCTGTGCGTGATAGTCTTCTTCGCCATTTTCCAGAACGCTCTGCCGTCGTACAGCACGCTGCGAGCCGTCAAAGGCGCAGCCCCGGCAACTCTTGCTGACGGCACCGTTATCACTGCCGAGCAACTGATTAAATCGGGCATACAGTCGTTCGGAATGACCGAATTGTATCAAAAGCCGCTGGCAATGAATCTTGTGATTCAGATAGTTATGATTGCCGCTGCAGCGCTGATGATAATCTTCTGCAAGGCATCACCCAAAAAGGCTGTGGCCGGCCCTGTCTGGCAGTCGGGAATGGTGGCTGTGGTGGCCATCTATGGCATTGCCTGGCTTGCCGATACTTTCTTCTCGAACTATATGACCGAAATGAAGGCGATGCTTTCGGGCATTGTGGCGGAATATCCGTGGTCGATTGCACTGGTGTTCTTCTGCGTGTCGGTGCTGATTAACTCGCAAGGCGCCGTGGTGGTTGCAATGCTTCCGCTGGCCTACTCTTTGGGCATTCCGGGCTGGGTGCTGCTGGGCGTGTTGCCGTCGGTTTACGGCTATTTCTTCATTCCGAATTATCCGTCGGACATTGCTACCGTCAACTTCGACCGCTCCGGCACAACCGTCATCGGCAAATATCTGCTAAACCACTCGTTTATGATGCCGGGACTAATCTGCGTATCGGTCTCAACCATAGTGGCTTATCTGCTTTCGATGTTGTTTTATTGAAATAGTATCGTTGGTATAGCGAAAGACAAGTTTTGAAAATCTGACTGGCAAAAGAGCAATTCCAAAAAAGATGCAACTCATTTGGTTGCATCTTTATCGCGTTATTTTTTTCGTTCAATAGCTATGCATTGTGCATCAATGTTGAAAAATTGTGAGTTAGGAATTCCCCTCAAACGTTGCCTGTCGAATAGATTTTTTACATTTGGCTGCTTTTTAGGCCGGCATAGTTGTCTGTCGGGAAAGTAAATAGGACAATTAAACTTTTTGATATGGAATTAATAGGAAAAATCGAGGAAATACGCGAATTATCACAGCGTACGGCAACATTCTCTGTTCGTGAATTTGTGCTTGAGGTTGAGAATCAGAATAATTCGCAGTGGAACGAGCATATATTGATGCAGACTACAAACAATAATTGCGCTTTGCTCGACAATTTCTCTGTCGGTCAGGCAGTTAAGGTGCAGTTCGATATCCGTGGACGCCGCTGGAAAGGCAACGACGGCACTGAGCGCGTGTTCAACACACTCTCGGCTTGGCGCATTGAGGCTGTAGCCGATGCACAAACAACAACGCAGGCAGCAGCGCAACAGCCAGCCGCATCGCAGCCATATCAGGCCGCACCGCAACAGCCGGTGTCGCAGGCATCGGAATCCGCCGCCGGTGGCCAGACTAACGCTCCTGTCGACGACCTTCCGTTCTAACCTTCGAGCGCTTGAACCATAAAAGCCATTCGGTTTTGCGGGTGGCTTTTCTTATGCAAACTGAATAATTATTGAGACACACCGATATGACAACAACGTTACGAGAGCGGCTACTTGGCGCAGAGAGCGATTTCCTGTTCTACGGCATCACTCCGCCCAAACTTCTCACTGAAGAGGAGCGTGTGCGCGCCATTGCCGGCAAGCAAATGGAGCGTATAAGCCGCTTGAATGTTGATGCGCTCATTTTGTATGACTTGCAAGATGAGTCGTCGCGCAACAGCCAGCCCCGTCCGTTCCCGTTCATACAGACGCTGCCGCCCGATGTCTACAGCCGTAACTATTTGTCACAGTTGGATATACCGAAAATTATCTATAAGAGCGTCGGCAAGTATCAGCCGTCGGAATTTGCAGGCTGGGTGGCTAATGCCGATAACGATATCTCTGTTTTTGTTGGGTCGCCTTCGGTCAAGCAGCAGGTCAATATGTCACTCCGCGATGCCTATCGTATTAAGAATGAGAATAATGCGGATATGATTGTTGGCGGAGTTGTCATTCCCGAGCGGCACTCGCTTAAAGGCGACGAGCATCTGCGGTTGTTCAGCAAGATTGACAGCGGATGCCGTTTCTTTGTGTCGCAGTGCGTCTATAGCGTCAATCACAGCCTCGATTTCCTGTCCGACTATTATTTCGCGGCCAAGGAGCAGAACCGCCGCATGGTTCCCGTAATCTTCACGCTGACGCCGTGCGGCTCAATCAAATCGCTCGAGTTTCTCGATTGGCTCGGTATCGATGTTCCGCATTGGCTGTCTAACGAATTGAAACACACCGCCGATATTCTCTCAATGTCGGTTGAATCGTGCCTCCGCACGGCAAACACAATCTACGCCTTCTGCAAAGATAAATCGATACCTGTCGGATTTAATATCGAAAGCGTGGCTGTTCGCAAGGAGGAGATTGAGGCCTCGGTGGAGCTTGTGCGCTCGGTTGCGGCTATGATGGGGCGCAAGTGATAAGCGGGGAGGAAGTGAGGTTTTGCAGCCGATTCTTTACATTTTTCCTGTTATTTCCGATGTCTTTTCCGAGGGTGGCAGATTAGTGCCAACCAGCGTTTTGTAAGCGTGACGCTGTGCGGTAAATATTTGTAAATGATAAATCTACGGTTGTTTTAAAATAAAAAGTACAAAATACTTTTTAATTCCGTTTCCGTTAGCGATATTTGTGTAATTTTAGATAGACACTTTATCGGGAAACGAAATGAAACAACTTAATAGAGAGACCGTCAGCGCCAAAACGTACACCGAAAAGGTGATTCAGTTTGGCGAGGGTAACTTTTTGCGCGCTTTCGCGGATTGGATTATTTGGAAAACCAATCAGAAGACCGATTTCAACGCGTCGGTGGTGGTGGTTCAGCCGAGGGCGGGCGGAAAAGTTGAGATGCTCAACGCTCAAGACGGACTTTATCACCTTAACCTTCAAGGACTTGACGGCGGCAAAACGGTTGACACCATTGATTTGATTGACGTTGTGAGTCGCGGCATTGACCCGTACAAAGATTTCGATGCCTACCTGAAACTGGCCGAGCAACCCGAAATGCGGTTCATCATTTCGAACACCACCGAGGCCGGAATCGCCTTCGACCCGTCGTGCAAGTTCACCGACAAGCCAACGCTCTCATATCCGGGAAAACTTGTGCAGTTGCTTTATCATCGTTTCGAGCATTTCAAGGGCGATGTCTCGAAAGGCTTCATCATTCTGCCGTGCGAGCTTATCTTTCACAACGGCAAGCATTTAACCGAATGTATCAATCAGTATATCGACCATTGGAATCTTGGCAGTGAGTTTAAAAAGTGGTTCGACGAGTCGTGCGCGGTTTATAACACGCTGGTCGACCGCATTGTGCCTGGCTATCCGAAGGACAACGCCGACGCAATTTTGGAGCGTATCGGCTTCGATGACAAGCAGTTGGTTGTGGGCGAAGTTTTCCACCTTTGGGTGATTGAAGCGCCCGAATCGCTCTCTGACGAGTTCCCTGCCGACAAGGCTGGGCTGCACGTGCATTTTGTGCCGTCGGAGGCGCCGTACCACGAGCGCAAGGTGACGCTCTTGAACGGACCGCACACTGTTCTTTCGCCTGTGGGCTATTTGAGCGGACTCAATACTGTGCGCGAGTGCTGCAGCGACGAACTTGTGGGCCAATTTGTTGATAAAGTGATGTTTGAGGAACTTCTGCCCACACTGAATCTTCCCGAAGACGAACTGCGCCGTTTTGCTCTCGACGTAAAAGACCGCTTCAATAATCCGTTTGTAAAACATTATGTTACAAGCATTATGCTCAACTCGTTCCCGAAATTCAAGACGCGCGACCTGCCTGGCTTGAAGACTTATCTGGAGCGCAAAGGACAACTTCCGAAGTGCATTGTGCTTGGGCTTGCTGCCATTTGCACTTATTATAAAGGCGGCCGCCGCGGCACTGACGACATTGTGCCGAACGATGCCACCGAAATATTGAATTTGCTCAAAACGCTTTGGACAACAGATAGTTGCACTGAAGTTGCAAAAGGCGTGCTTGGCGCTAAAGAGTTGATTTGGGGCGAGGACTTGAATCATATATCTGGACTAACCGACTTGCTAACCAACTATTTGGAGTTGATTCAGAAGTCGGGGATGCGAGAGGCTGTAAAATCGGTTTTGTAGGCTATGGCACAATATATTCAAATAAATCAGGCTGATAATGTGGCGGTTGCGCTACAGCCGATGGCGGCAGGCACCATCGTCGCGCTTTGCGGCGGAATCACCCTTGCCGAC
>JAFZWI010000066.1 GCA_017617355.1 Salinivirgaceae bacterium
ATTAAAAAATACAATTATGATAACATTCATTGTTTCAGTTCTTGCCCTTGTTTTGGGCTATTTGTTCTACGGGGCGTTTGTTGAGCGTGTGCTCGGTGTCGATGGAAACCGTCAGACGCCCGCCTACACTCGTCAGGACGGTGTCGATTACATTCCGATGCCGCTTTGGAAAGTGTTTCTGATTCAGTTTCTGAATATTGCCGGCACGGGACCAATATTCGGTGCCATTGGCGGCATTTTGTTTGGCCCTGCGGCTTACTTGTGGATTGTGCTGGGCTGCATTTTTGGCGGCGCGGTTCACGATTTTATGTCGGGAATGATATCGCTGCGCAAAGACGGCGCGTCGCTGCCTGAGATTGTGGGCGATGAGCTGGGCTTGGGTGTTCGTCAGGTTATGCGCGTGTTCTCGCTTTTGCTGATGGTGATGGTGGGCGCCGTGTTTGTAACCACGCCTGCAGGTCTGCTCGAAGGACTGACCCCGACATCAGGCTTCATCGGCAGCAAGACGTTCTGGTGCGTCATCATCTTCTGCTATTATATGATGGCCACTCTGCTGCCTATCGATACGCTCATCGGCAAGATTTATCCTGTGTTCGGACTTGCGCTGCTCATTATGGCGGCAGGCGTGTTCATTGGCATTTTCACTCATAGCGGTTCGATGCCTGAGATTACTGAAGCATTCCATACTCATCATCCTAAAGGGTTGAGTATCTTCCCATTCCTGTTCATAACCATTGCCTGCGGCGCAATCAGCGGATTCCACGCCACGCAAAGCCCGATGATGGCTCGATGCCTGAAAAACGAGCGCTACGGCCGCATCGCCTTCTACGGCGCAATGATTACCGAAGGTTTTGTGGCCTTGATTTGGGCTGCCGCTGCAATCAAATACGCCGGCGGAACGTCGGAAGGACTTGCACTCAAAATGAACGGCAATCCTGCCAACATTGTCAACTTTATCTGCAACGACTGGATGGGCCGCATTGGCGCCATTCTGGCCATTCTTGGTGTTGTGGCTGCGCCAATCACATCGGGCGACACCGCACTGCGTTCTGCACGACTGATAACTGCTGATTTTCTGCATTTCCCGCAGAACACCATACCCAAACGACTGGCGGTTTCGGTACCAATCTTCGCCATTTCGGCAGTGCTTATGCTCATCGATTTTGCTGTGCTTTGGCGCTACTTCGGATGGTTCAACCAAACGTTGTCAATCTTCACTCTGTGGGCCATTACAGCCTATCTGTACCGCAACGGTCGCCGTTATATCATAACGCTCATTCCTGCCATATTTATGACATCGGTTTGCAGCACATATATATTATTGGCGCCCGAGGGATTCTCGCTGCCAGCCGCTTGGGGCTACTCAATCGGCCTTGTGTTCACGGTTGTGCTGTCGGTTGTGGCGATTAGATATATTGTTAAAACGAAAACTAAAAACTAAAACAGAAACGATTTTTCGCGAATGGTGGTTGCAATTAGCGGAAATCTCTATATTTGGACACTAATTTTTAAAGATTAAACAGATTTATATGAAGACAAATTCAATTATCGCCTGTGCAATTGCAGTAGTTGCAATGGGCTTTCTCTCAACAAGTTGTGCAAATCAGAATCAAAACAGAGTTGCCGTAGCAAACGATTCTACAAGCGTTGGAGCGTGCGACATCGCCTTTATCGATGTTGACTCAATTATTGTGAACTACAAACTCTCAATTGAGCTGAACGACGCTATTATGAAAAAGTACTCCAATATGCAGACCAAGCTCGAGCGTGACGCAAAAGCTCTGCAGAAAGATATCGAGACTTTCCAAGACAAGGTGCAGAAGGGTATTTTTGTAACCGCACAACGTGCCGAGGAAGAGCAACAACGTCTGGTAATGCGCCAACAGGAATTCGAAAGACTTCAGAACGAATATTCGAACCAACTGGCTGTTGAGCAACAGAATATGAACGCCCAATTGTTCGAGAAAATCTCGGCTTACGTTACAAAGTACAACACTCCTGAGCGTTACAAATTCATTCTCACCCGCACCATTGGTGGCAGCATGTGGTACGCAAACGAGTCGTTCAACATCACCAACGACATCATCAAAGGTCTGAACGAAGAATACGATTCTAACAAAAAGTAATTTTTAAAAGTTAAACATTTATTTGGAAACTGCCGGGCAGCAATGTCCGGCAGTTTTTTTTATAGATAGTTGAGAAATAACACTTCCCTCCTTTCGAAAATTCTTATCTTTCAACGCGAAACGCAAACCTCGTTCTTGCAACTTATAACTTGTCACTTATAACATAAATCTTATGGTCAATTGGGGAATAATCGGAACAGGCTGGATAGCCGAGAAAATGGCGGGCGATTTTCGCCGTGTAAAAGGTGCAAGAATAGTGGCTGTGGCCGCACGCGAGTTGTCGAGAGCGCAAGCGTTTGCCACACGCTTCGGCATAAGCCGTGCCTATGGCAGCTATGAACAACTGGCCGCCGACGCCAATGTTGACATTGTGTATATTGCCACGCCCCATAATTTCCATTTGGAACACACAATGCTTTGCCTGAAACACGGCAAGCACGTGCTGTGCGAGAAGCCCGTAACCGTGAATGCGGCAGAGTTTGCCGTGATGCGTGCCGAAGCCGAACGCCGCCGGTTATTTCTAATGGAAGCCTTTTGGACCAATTTCTTGCCTACAACGCAGAAGGCACTTGAGTGGGTGCGTTCAGGCGTATTGGGGCGTATTGAGCTCATTCAGGCCAATCTGGGTTTTGTTATGCGCAACGACCCGCAAGGGCGCTTCTTCAATCCAAATCTGGCAGCCGGCTCGCTACTCGACCTTGCCGTCTATAATCTCAACTTCGGACGGCTTATGGCGCAGTCGCTTGAGAAAAGCTACTCAATAACCGCCCAAATGACCGACCTCGGAATTGATAATGTCGATTCGATTCAGGTTGAATACCAGAATGGCATATCTGGCTTGTACGCAACAAGTTCCGATGCTTTGCTTGTGAACGACGCCTATATTATAGGCACTAAAGGAAAAGTGATTGTCAGCGATTTCCATATGAGCCGCCATGCTCAATTAATAATAGGTGAAAAAGTGGCAGAAACCTTTACCGACCGCCGCACAACGGCCGGTTATGACTACGAAGCGCAATCTGTGACCGATTGCCTGCGCCGCGGACTAACCGAAAATCCGCTTCGCACTCTCGATGACACCGAATCGAGTATGAAACTCCTGGACGCTATGCGCCAGCGCATCGGACTAAGGTATCCATTTGAAAAAGAATAAGATACTTATTTCGTAAAAATAGCACAATCGCCGCAATAGGGACTACCCAATTGCAGCGATTGCTCTACAGTATTGTTTTCCAGAGTTATTTCCTACCGCCCCAGTCAATTGACACGCCAAAGGCGATAGATTGATAATTGGTGGTTTTGATATTTTCGTGATATTGCACCTGTCTGTCTTGCAGTAAGTTGTAGCCGCACCACACACTAAAATGCGCCAGCCTCACTCCCACTGTCGGCAATGCATAAAGTCCGTTTGCATCGCCTACTGTATAGCCAAGCTTAAGGTCGGCAAAAGGTGCGAATTTGCCCATTGGAATCTCGTAGTTAATATTGAAAAAGAACGGCATCACAAAGTCGATGTCTTCGTATTCTGTATATGAATCGGTGTTTTCATCATAATAGTAATAGTATCTGCTGTCCTCATTGTTTGTTACCCATTGCATTGATGCGCCAAGGCCCATAAACAAGTTGTCGACCTGGAAACCATGCGATGTGGTAATGGCAAAGCGGTCGTACAGATAATCACCAATACCAGAAAACACGTTCAGACTGGCGAAACCACGGTAGCCGTCGGTTGGTGCTGCGGCGAACCCGCTAACTTCTTGTGCCGAAAGTTGAAAGCCCATTGCAACGGCTGTAATCATTAAAAAAAGTTTTTTCATAATAGTATGTTGTTAAGTTTTAAAGTCGCTTTTGTTTGCGTTTACAATATTAATACAGATTTGAATAGGAAAACCCTACCTTTAAGGAAGAAAAAAGCGGCCTCACTCCTACTGTGAAGCCGCTTTGGTGCTGTAGAAAAGCTAATTGCTATTTGAACTGCCAGCCGTCGAATTCGAACTCGCCTGCAAAGACAAAGAACAAATCGTGCTTGCCGATGACAGGTTTTGTCAAAGTGGCTGTTACATCGTTAAACTGACCTTTAGTGTTACCAACTGTCAGATAGCCAACACATTCGCCGTCAACCTTGTCGAGGCAGATTTTGATTGCGCCCTTGCTGTTGCTTGCCACTTTTGCGGTGAACTGGCTTGCGCCTTCAGCAAAATCGACACCTGCCAAACCAAGCCAATCGCCAGTATTGATGCCTGTTACGCAAAGGTTGGTTGTGCCTTCGAGATAGCGAGTTTCAATACCGCCCATCCAAGCCATTGTCTCTGCTTCAGTATAGTTGAACGGATTGAAAGCTTTTGTCTGCTCAACACCGGTGTATGTGCCTGTAACCTGCTCAATCTTACCATCTTCGGTAATAGTTACCTTATCAACGTTTGTTGAGCGGTAGCCGTCGGCAGTAATGCCCATACGCTCGCGGAGGATTTGTGCGTGGTAGAACAGGAAGTACTCGTCGCCAAGCTTGCAGACAGCGTGGTGATTGTTACCGCCAATGCCGAAGAAATCGCCAGGATTGTTGAAGAATGTGCCTTGGAATGTGTACGGTCCCATCGGGTTCTTGCTTGTCATATAAGCGATGCGGCCGTTGCCAAGCTCGGGGCTGTTGAAGTTTGTGCAGTAACTATAATAATAGGTGTCACCAATCTTGTTAGCGCCAGCATCCTCAAACAGATACGGCGGATTGATTGCAACAGGGTCACCGTCGAGACCGGTAAGACTTGCATCGAGTTTGACTACACGTGCGGTTCCTGGGTCGGCGAATTGCGGGCCCTTGCCGGGTACGAACGGCACTCCTCCACCAACGAACAGATAGCCGTCGCCGTTATCGTCAACCAAAACTGCCGGGTCGAACAGCCAAGTAACGCTTGCGCAGGTTGGTGTCTCACGCGAAACGATAGGCTTGCCGATTGGGTCGGTCCAAGGACCATAAGGAGTGTCTGATGTAACAATACCTATACCATTTCCGCTATTGGCAAAATATAGGAAGAATTTCTCCTTACCATCGATAGTCTTGTGGCAGGCTGTCGGAGCCCACGAGAACTGCGCCCATTTGGCGGCGCCGTCGGGTCCGGCAATCGGCATTGCGCCATGGTCGGTCCAGTTGACAAGGTCGTCCGACGAGATGCAGAAAATCTTGTTGATAGTCTGGAAAGAGTTGTTTTTGGCAACACCAGCGGTATCGTACTCAAGAACATCGTTGGTCATATAAACATAGACGCGACCATTGTACTCCATAGCGTAAGGGTCGGCGCCGAAACGCTGAATGGCCAACGGATTGTGCTCGTTCTGCTGTTTGAGGGCTGGCGCCAACTCAATGTTGTCGAACATAGCCTGTGTTTTCGAGTCGCTGTTGCAACCCGCCATCACCAACGATGCAAGCAACATCGGCGCAATGGTTTTGATTTTGTTTCTCATTTTAAATGGTGTTTAAATGTTGTTTTTTCAAATCGAAATACAATAATAGGTGTTTTTATTGAGCTTTTAGAATGATGAATGCAGAAAAGAATGCCGTTTCTTCCGTAATTCACGTAAATAGCCGCGGCGGGTACACCTATAACAAATAAAAGTTAGTTTTGCGGAATTGTGAAATTGGCTGCGGTGGCACTTTGCTGACTGGCCAATTTCAAAAGTTTTTGAACATATCAATTTGAATTACAATAAAATGGACAAGCAGTTACTATTAGGTGCCGAAGCGGTTGCCGTGGGTGCAATTGACGCCGGCATTTCGGGTGTTTATGCCTATCCGGGCACGCCTTCAACTGAAATCACAGAGTTTATACAGAA
>JAFZWI010000067.1 GCA_017617355.1 Salinivirgaceae bacterium
CAATATCGATTTAAATGTCGATTTCGTTTACAATCCCGCTGATAAAGAGAGTGTTACACCCGAACAAAGTGATAATTACGACGACCGAAACATTGTAACCACCAACAGCGTACAGAACAAATTGGCGGCGCAGAAACTTGTTGTGGGACACGAACTTTGGGGCGGTAACATCGATTTTGGCGCCGAGGCCACTTTCACCAACCGCACCGACGAGACGAAAAGCAACATTGAAGAGTTTGTGCCGTCGGTTAGCAGCGAGGCACGGCAGAAAACCATTGCCGGATTTGCCGAGTACAAGCGCACTTTTGCTGAAAAATACAATCTGACGGCCGGACTGCGCTACGAGCATCTGAATCTCGACTTCTACAACAACGGCCAACTTGACAGCGAGGCTTCAACGGTTTACAACGAACTGTTCCCTTCGGTATCGTTCAGCGGAATGATAGGCAAATACATCCAGTTGCAATTTGCTTACAATGAGAGGATTTCACGCCCGTCGTATTTCAGTATGAGCAACAATGTGACCTACGCAAGCCGCTATCTGCAGCAGAAAGGCAACCCCACACTGAAGCCGACTATTATGCGCTCGGCAGAATTGGTTGCCACGCTTGTGGTGCTTCAGGTGAAGGCTACCTATACGCACAACAAGAACCATTACGTGCAGTATCAAGTTGTGAATGAAGAACATCCCGAGTCGGAAGTTCTGCATTGGATAAATCTTGACAAACCAACGTTGAACCTGCAGTTTGCCACTCAGTTGCCATTGGGAATTTACAAGCCGACAATCGCCTATTTCGTTATGAAACAATGGCTTGACGATATTGAGTCGGAAGGCAAAATGATGTCTTTCAACAAACCGATTCAGGGTTTTGTATTCAACAACTCTGTTGAACTGAAGAGCGGTTGGTTGTTCGAACTGAACACCCAGTTCCTTGGCAAGGGCGGCTATCAGGATTTGGTAGAACTTCGGAATCGTAATTTTGATGTCAACTTCTTTGTCCACAAGTCGTTCTTTAACAAGGCTTTGGATGTCGAGGCCGGAATCAGCGACATTTTCGAAAAGAGCGACAATGTTGTAAAACTCTACAAGCAGTCGGGCCATCTTGAGCAAACCAACATTTATGACAAACGTCGCGTGTCAGTAACGGTGCGATACAAATTCAACCCGGCAAAGAGCAAGTACAAAGGAACCGGCGCAGGAAATGCCGAGAAGAGCAGACTTAATTAAGTTTGAAGGATTGATTAATTAAATGACAGCAAGCCCAGCCAAAATCATCGATTTCGGCTGGGCTTTTTGCTTTTCTGTCGAACTTGAAATTAACGCAAGGTGGTTTTGTATTCGAGTTTGACATCACCACCAACGGAACTTGTTCCGACGCCAACATCATAGATATCCAGAGACAGATAGGCATTGTCGACAAACAAAGCCTCCCAGTCTATCGCCTTACCAAAATAGTTGATATGTTGGGCCGTCAAGTCAAATGCCCCTTCGCCAATGTAAGTGATTTCGTACTCGTAGTGGTCTTCCACCACAATGCGCTTGATGGTGTACCGGCAAGCCATCTGATGTTTGACAGAGCCATTCAATAACAGTTCCGTGCGTTCGTGTTTATTCTTTTTGGAATTGTTCCACGTATCAATGAATTGCTGTAATGTCTTGACGAAGAATTTATAGTCGGTATTGATGACGAACTTACCAGATGCAGTATCTCCGACGAATTTGCCTACAATGTCATCGCCAATGGTGAAGTTGCCTAAAGAATCAACGGTGATGAAATCATGTCGGTTGAAGAAACGCTCCAATTCCGTACTCCACCTCACTTTGCTTTTGTAGAAGTTTATCGAATCATTCATATAAACCACCTCGCCTAATACAGAGTCCTGATATTGGTCCTCCACGTCATAACCTGTGCTATAAATCATAACAGAAGGAGGAGTATAAGTGAGTTTGAGGTTTTCAATCCTGTTGGTTTCCACTTTCACACCCTGCTTGGCGAGGTCGATGTCAACAATCATTCGGTCGGTGACACCATCCAGTTGGAAGTCGAATTCCTTCTCTGGCAAGCCATCATCACCGAACAGTGTGATTTTGAACGGCACCATGTTGCGCACCAAGGCGTATGTGGTGAACCAGCCCAAAGGTGCTTTCCCTTCGTCATTAACTGTGGTTTGCCATTTATCCGGATCAGAAACATATTCGGGAATGACGGCAAAGCCTATTTTGCGCCCTGCAAAGACTGATTTCTCATCTTCCTTTCCTTTCCAAGATGAGTCGGTAATACGGAAAGCCACTTTTTTGCCCATAAGCTTCGCCATCTTGTTTACTTTGGCTGTCATGCGGTTGGAGGCTTGCACAATCTGTTTATTACGGAGAGCGGCAAAGACACTTACAAGATATCCGTTCATCAGCTCGGCATAGTACTCATCGGAAATCTGTTTTTTCAACGACTCTGTCTCCCACATGAGAGTAGATAGTCCTTGTGTTTTCGCCCACGCGTAGGCGTAGGTGCGAACTTCCTGATTGTCAGTCCAGAAACGGTCACAATAGTCACGCACCGACTGCTCAATGTAGGCATTGAGTTTGTCGCCGTCCATATCCGTTTCTAGGAATACGGGATAGAAATAGTCGTACCAGTCTTTGATGGTGCGGTAATAACCATGAGGTGCTAATTTGCCGTCTCTATTCATATTGAAACGTGAGTCAGAGCCCAGTTCCTTGTAGCCTGGCAGACTATAGTAATAGCGGTATGCCTCTCGGAAAAGGTCAACTTTGCGTTCGTTGACCATTGTGCCGAATTTCTCCAACGCCACACCGATAAAGGCAACCAAACTCATAGATGCCGCCATAACCGGAGTTCCGATAGCACTGGCGGCCGTTCCAGCCGTTTTCGCCATTATAACCTTAAGCGTACCAGAGGCCACTGCGACATTATCGCCCTGAATGTCGGCCCGCACTACATCCAAGATAGTCAAAGCAGTGCCTATCTCGCCCATGATGTTAACGGCATTGTCCAAAACTTCAGGTTTGAAATTGTATCCCACAATCGGCTCTGCGACACTCATAATGGCAGAATATAATCCATCCAAACCCATGGACTGCCACATACTCATATCATCCTTGAATTTAATTGCCTGTCCCACCTCAGGGTCATCTGAACCTAAAATATCGAGCAGGATTTTCGTGGCCTCATTGAAATTATAAACCACAGGGAACTCGTTCATGGCCTCGAATAGTTCTCCTCTGGTTCGAGCGTTGAGCATGGTGAAGAAGGAGTAGAACGACAAGTGGTCGGTGAGAATAGTGGCGACACCAGCATCCTTGTCATACTCGAAATAGACGGGCTCCCACTCTTCTGTTTCAGCATTGTAATAAGCTGCACCAACCGTCTGACCGTCTGGCGCTTTATAGGGAATTGTGATTTTCGCCACACCGCTCAGTTCGTGCACCGTGTTACCTGTTTCATCCAACATGCTGATGTCAATACCAACGCCACCAGTCACACCTTCGGTCGGCCGCGGAAGCAAGACGGAGTTGCGCACGCATATTTGTGCGCTTTCATCAAAGGTTGTAGCATCGAAAGTGATAGAGCATTTATGAGCATTGACGGTTAGTGAAGAGTCATTAATCTCAAAAATCTCCGCGCCATCATATACAAAACCAGCCTTCCATGTTATGCTATCAATACTTGAGGCTTTGGTTGTTATGTTGTTTCGTCCGTTCAGGTTCATTGTCACCACGGGCTCTCCATTTTCATCTTCGCTGAAACTGATTGTGTTTACATCGCTGATTTCTATCATGGTCTTTGACGAGTCACCGTGCACAACCATCTGATAGTTCAGTGCTTGTGGGGGAAGCGGTTTAAAATCTTCTTCGTACATGGCTGAGATATGGTCACCAAACTTGCGCCAACCAGGTGCTTCGGCATAGAGTTCCTCCGTTCCTTCAGGCACCAACAAATAAACGTTCTTCTCCGGGTCGGCAAACATTTCGTCGCTGAATGTGGCATCGGAGATAACGGGTGGCACCAACAGCGGACAAGTTATATCAGTATAAGAATAATTGGGCTGTTTGCACGCATTGAATGCGCCCTCCATATCTACCACGGTCGGCGGGATGGTGAATCCTGATATATTACCGCGCACACATCCCGGTGCCATCTTAATTATCGTTTCCGGCCAAATGCCCGAACCTGGGGAACTCAACGCAATGAGAATACTGGTCTTGTTCTTGTTATAAATGATAGGGTCAAAATCGTCAGAAAAATATGGATTAAGCGAATCCACAATCAGGAACGGTACGATACTTCCTCTATACAATCCATCAAATGCAGATGGTGCTATCTCACGCACTTTGGGGCCGATGTGGAAGAACGGAGAACCCCCTCCCCAGCGACCTTCGTAAGTGGCTGAGTCGCCGAGGATTTCCAAATTTCTGAAATAGGTATCTGCGCTCAGCGTTGCACCAGAAAAGGCTCGTTTATTGATTTTGACAATGCAATCCTCCCATTCGCCGCGTTCAGGCCGGGCATTGGCAAAACACTCCTCGTCAAGTTCCAGCCGACGGCTCTTAGATATAATAGTGTTGAGCGGACATAGATAGAAGGCCTTCTTGCCAATGCGTTTAACGTTCTCACCAATATACAGGTATTTGGCTTTAGTCAGTTGGAACGCCTCGTCTGGCACCACCTCCATTTTGTCACTCAATATGATAGAGTCGATTGTGGAATAGATGAACGAAAAACGGTCAATGGTCTCAATGTTGTTGCCGAAGGTAATCTTATCGAAGTTGCCTTTGCGGTAGAAAGCCTGTTTGCAGATGCGTGTGACCGCATATTTATTCCCGGTACTGTCATCGGTGACAGTATCGGGAATGACTAATGAACCGTTTTCCACGTTCATTCCTCCACCTGTGTAGTCAAGGATTCCTGCAGTACCATTAGCCAACAGGCCGTATTTAATTTTGCCTATAACCTTCTCCACCGCGTCATACGGGCGGAAGTTTGTCCAAATCGACACATTGTTGACATATATCGGCACAGACGAAAGGCGGTAGAAACCATCCGTCTGTCCACCCCATCCGTAATTGAAGTGGAAATAGTTGTTAGCCGTGTAGCCGTCACAAATAAGTGCGTGTCCGTCGCCTTCCTCAGGATAGCCTGCGTAAAGTACAGGCCGTCCTTCATCGAGTTCAGTCTTAAGTGCTTCACGCACATCAGCCGCCGTTTCACCATGAACCTCCACGATACCAGGCTCGTAACCGAAATTACGTATCAATGATTCACTATAAAAATATGTTGGACTGCCGTTAGATAGACAATATGATGTTCCCATCGCCTTTCCAACATCAGCCATCAGTTTGGCAACGGCATCTGCCTGCTCCCAAGTGTATCCATGCTCATAGTCGTCGAGCATATTATCCCAGTCATACGTATGACCAGAGAAATCCTCCTTTACATTCGTCATCACACCCGCCTCGGTCCGTTTATAGACAGAATCCTTTGTCATTTCGGGCCAACGCCAATAACGCATAACTTGCGCAACAGCGGTTGGCACACAACCGGTATAGCATTGGTTTGGGGTATGGCTGTTATACGGACTGTTCTGATTCCAAGTGGATTTGATTAACGGCTCCACTACTAAATCGCCGAGATATGAGGGGTAGTAATCCAATAAGTCCAGCACGCCTTTGCCATCTGATTTATAGGTGGCTAACGCAGGATTTATTCGCAGGCTGTCGATACCAACTGAATATTCGTTGAGAAGGTCTTGTAATTGAACTGGTGCGTCGGCATAATTGAACGAGCCATGGTCGCAGTAACCGAGCACATCCACTTCAGTTCCGCTTTCGCCCGAAACAATTACAAACCCTTGGTCATCACCGATATTAACGATATACACATTGTTTGTGTTCTTCAGCACGTTCGAGGGCATCTTGTAAGCCATAGAAAGAGTGTATTCCTCATTAGCAGCGGCTTTGCTATTATCAGACTTTGCCAGTTGTTCGTACTTCACAAACTTGCCCGCTATCTCCAATGCTTGTTGTTCACTGATATTCTCAGCGAAAAGACTGCTCACCATAGTGGCGGCAATCAATAAAGAACATAGTTTTCTCATGGCTTCACGAACTTAAAGGTTACATTTCCATTTTGTAGAATATATACGGCTCCGCGGAGACTGCCAGTTGGAACAGTTGCATAACCGTTACCGTCTAAGCGATACTGCATTGTTAGTGTGCCTTGTACAGTGTAGATGTTCACCATCGAGTTAGGTATTCCGCTATTGATTACGATTTGCCCGTCGCGGAAAGAGAAAATCTCCGGCACTATATCCGGCATATCGATGTTATCTACTATTGGCTCTTCTATGTCCGCTTTCTCAAACAACACCTTCTTTAACTGGTTAATCGGATATTGAACCGAAGTACCATTAGTACTGATGATAAGGTGTGTGGTGGAATAACTCAACTCTGGCTTGTCCGCAAAAGCAAACAGCGTCACATCGCCGCTCTGCTGATAAACGGCCACCACATTTTGCTCTGTTGCCATTGTCGTTACGGCAAATAGCAATAAGGAAAGTAGCAATTTTGTTTTCATATAACTTGATTTATATTGTTAAGTTATGACCTTACAACCATACAACATTTTTTTCACAAAAACAATTTTTTACACCATAGTTTACTCAAGCTCAATCGTTTTTACTAAATGATAAAAAAACACGATTTTCAGAACTTACCATTCAAACAATAGTAAGAATCACATTTTTTTAAATTACTTTATCTCTCTGATTATCAACCCGCACCATTTTGGTGCGCTGTTAAGATTTTGAGCACCGAAACCGATATAACGAATTATAATGGATTGATTTTTAATTATATAATCCCGAAATAAACCGCAACATCAGCAAAATAATTATTTGCAATATTTTTAGTCGGCTTTTACTTTTGGCTTACGATTTTGAAACGAACAAATTTTAATTCTAAAACATACAGATATGAAATCATTTGCAAAAACCTTCACCGCGCTTGTATGCGCCGCCGTCTGCACAGCTTGCAGCCAGCAGGCAATCGACCAGCAACTCGACGATTATTTCGATGCTCTCGACGGGCATTTTATGGGAAGCATTGTGGTTCAACAAGATGGAAAGACAGTCTATCAGCGTTCATTGGGTTGGGCCGATGTTGAAAACCAAATTCCAGCCACAGCCGAGACGCAGTACCGCATTGGGTCGATTTCGAAAACCTTCACGGCAGTGCTTGTGCTTAAGGCTGCCGCCGATGGCCGTTTGTCGCTCAACGACCCGATTGCCAAATATTTCCCCGATGCGCAAATACCTAACGCAGAGCATATTACTATTGACCAACTGTTGCAGCACCGTAGTGGATTGGTGGATATTGTCAATGATAAACCGTACGAGTATCTGACCTATTACACCACGCCGCAGACGCGCCAGCAGATACTTGAGCGTGTGGCCGCCGCAGGCACTAACTTTGAGCCAGGAAGCGAGTACCGCTATTGCAACACAGGTTACAACTTGCTCGGCTACATTCTTGAAGATGTGTGGGGTAAGCCATTCGCCGAAATCGTGAGTGAGCAGATTGTCAATCCGTTGGATTTGCGGCACACTCGCTACAGCGAGGCCATTAATCCGCAACGCGGCGACGCCCGTTCATACACGCTACTCGACGGTTGGCAGGTTCAGCCCGAGACCGATGCGTCGGTGGCTATTGGCGCGGGCGCATTGGCTTCAACACCTGCCGACCTTGCAAAATTCGGTGCGGCCTTGGTTGGCGATATTTTCGGCAACAACATTTTTGAGCAGATGAAGGAAGTTAAAGACGCCTACGGACGCGGCCTTGTACAGTTCCCTTACGGCGACCAAATCGGCTACGGCCACGCGGGCTTAATCGACGGGTTTGGGTCGAAACTTGTTGTGTTCGACAATGTTACAGTTGCTTTTTGCTCAAATGGCGCCGACTACGATGCCAATCTAATCGTTCCAACCGTTCTTGACATTCTCAACGGCAAAAAAATCGACCTTCCCAAGTTCGACAAATACATTAAACTCTCGCCCGAGCAACTTGCTTCATATACAGGTGTTTACAGATGCGATGCTCTCTCAATGGAAGTCACCGTCAGAGTTGCGGGCGACCGCTTGAGCGCACAGGCTTCGGGGCAGTCGTCGTTCCCGCTCGATGCCGTTTCGGCTGACCAATTCGAGAATGCTACAGTGGGCGCTGTCATTACCGTTGCACCCGACCGTAAAAAGATAATTCTCAAGCAAATGGGGCAAGAGTTTGAGTTTGCGCGCGTGGGCGATGCCGCTGCCGAAGTTGAGCAGAAACCTGCCGTTTTGCTGACAAATGAGCAACTCGCCACATTCGTAGGCGTTTACAATTGCTCACAATTGAAAATGGACCTTAAATTCACCATTGATGGCGACCACCTTGTTGGGCAGGCCACAGGGCAGTCGGCATTCCCGTTGCAAGCCGCCAACGATAGTACTTTCGAGAACCGCGCGGCAGGCATAAAACTCACGTTCGACCTGAAAAACAACCGTGTAATTCTGAATCAGAGCGGAATGCAGTTCGATTTTTTAAAGAAAGATGATAAATAATGTTGAGAGGGTTGAGAAGTTAAGAGTTTAGAA
>JAFZWI010000008.1 GCA_017617355.1 Salinivirgaceae bacterium
GGAAGAGATTGCAATGATTCTGAAATGCCACACCGGCCTTGGTCTTCATACCGACATCAACACCACATCAATCTACCCCGCAAGCCGTATGGTTTCGAGTTTGATGAATATGCCTGTGCAGGCCAATAAGGCTGTGGTGGGGCGAAACGCTTTCGCCCATTCGTCTGGTATTCACCAAGATGGCGTGCTGAAAAACATCAGTACCTACGAGATTATGAACCCGCACGATGTGGGACTCGACGACAACTCAATTGTGCTCACCGCACGAAGCGGCCACGCAGCATTGAAGCATCGTCTGTCGGTTCTGGGCGTTGAAGTTGAAGGCGAGCGTCTCGATAAAATCTACGAGCAATTCCTGAAGCTGGCCGACCGCAAGAAGGAAATCCACGACGACGACCTGCTTATGCTGGCCGGTGCCGACATTACAATGAACAACCACGTCAAACTTGAATTTCTGCAAGTTACATCGGGCGTTGGCGTACGACCAGTTGCAAGCATCGGACTCAACATTGCCGGCGAGAAGTTTGAGGCGGCAGCTAGCGGTAACGGCCCGGTAGATGCAGCAATCAAGGCTTTAAAGCAGATTATCAAGCGGCAAATGACGCTCAAAGAGTTCACCATCCAGTCAATCAACAAAGGCAGCGACGATGTGGGCAAAGTTCATATGCAGGTTGAGTTCGACGGCCGCCTTTACTACGGTTTCGGCGCCAACACCGACATTGTTTCGGCATCGGTTGAGGCTTACATTGATTGTATAAACAAGATGAAATGAGGAAAAGTTTGACGTTAGGATTTAGGATACCATATCCTAAATCCTAACCTTAAACATTCTCTATTTCTCTCTAAAGTAAATCTGCACCGGAACACCTTGCAAATCAAAGTTTTCGCGCATCTTATTCTCAAGATAACGGCGATACGGGTCGCGGATGTACTGCGGCAGGTTGCAGAAGAATGCGAACTGCGGCGACGGCGTCGGCAGCTGCGTTACATATTTGATTCTGATGTATTTACCCTTGACTGTCGGCGGCGGGTAATTCTCAATGGCGGCCAGCATCACCTCGTTCAGTTTGGCTGTCGGAATTTTCTGCTTGCGGTTTTTGAAAACCTGCATTGCAGTCTCAACAGCCTTAAACACACGCTGTTTGGTCAGTGCCGAGATAAACAGCACCGGCACATCGTTGAACGGCGCCAACTTGGCACGAACGGCGGCTTCGTACTCTTCCATTGTGTTCTTTTCCTTCTCAATCAAATCCCACTTATTTATCAGAATCACAACACCTTTGCGGTTCTTGACAATCAGGCTGAAAATGTTCAAATCCTGCGATTCAAGCCCCAACGTAGCATCGATAATCAAGAAGCAGACATCCGATTCCTCAATGGTGCGAATGGCACGCATAACTGAATAAAACTCAAGGTTTTCCTCAACCTTGTTCTTCTTGCGCAGACCAGCCGTGTCGATAATGTTAAACTCGAACCCGAACTTGTTGTAAACCGTGTTGATTGAGTCGCGGGTGGTTCCCGCAATGTCAGTCACAATGTTGCGGTCCTGCTCGAGCAGTGCGTTGATGAACGACGACTTTCCCGCATTCGGACGGCCCACAACGGCAATGTTTGGCAGATTGCGTTCTTCTTCAACGGGCTTGTTGCGGTCAAATTTGGCAACAATGGCATCCAGCAAGTCACCGGTACCCGAGCCGTTCACAGCCGATATGGCGTAGATATCGCCCAATCCCAACGAGTAGAATTCGCCAGTAAGATATTGACGGTCAACGTTGTCAACTTTATTCACACCCACTATAACCGGCTTACGCGATTTGCGCAAAAGTTCTGCCACATCATCGTCAAGGTCGGTAACGCCGCCTGTTACATCTGTCAGGAACAAAATCACATCAGCCTCATCCACAGCCAGTTTTACCTGTTTACGGATTTCACCTTCAAAAATATCGTCACTGTTCGTCACATAACCACCCGTGTCAATGACCGAAAACTCAAGTCCACCCCATTCGCACTTACCGTAATGGCGGTCGCGGGTTACACCGGCAGTGGCGTCGGTTATAGCTTGACGGCTCTCGACCATACGATTGAAAAGCGTTGATTTGCCGACATTTGGCCTTCCTACTATCGCAACAATGTTACTCATATCTAATTATTTACTTTATTATCAATTCAGCATGCAGAATTCAGGACAAACAGTTTTCTAATGCATTATGGCCTTTCCTTTTTACTTCTAATCCTGCGTATAGCCAAAAAATTTCAGGTTTTGGTCCTTGTCACGCCAGTCTTTCTGCACTTTTACTTGCAATTCGAGAAAAACTTTGGTGCCGACAAATTGCTCAATGTCCTTACGCGCCTCTGTACCAACCTTTTTCAGGGCCGAACCTTGGTGACCGATAATAATTCCTTTGTGCTGTTCGCGCGACACGTAAATTATCGCACGAATGCGCGTAAGTTGCTGTGTCTCTTTGAATTCATCGACAAGGACTTCGCACGAATAGGGGATTTCCTTTTTATAGTTCAGGAAAATCTTCTCGCGGATAATCTCTTGAACGAAAAAGCGTTGAGAGCGGTCAGTGAGTTCGTCTTTGTCGAAATACGGCGGATTCTCAGGTAGCAGTTCCTTAATCTTCTCGAAAACCTCGGCCGTGTTGAACTTGTGCAGCGCCGAAACGGGGTAGATATATGCGTTGGGCATCACCTCGTGCCACATCTGTATCTTGGCCTCAAGGTCGGCTTGATTACCCAAGTCTATCTTATTGATTAACAACACAACAGGAATCTGCATCTTGCAAACCTTCTGCAAATAGTCGTCATTCTTATCAAAAGTCTCGACCATATCTGTCACATACACAATAACATCAGCATCAACCAGCGCCGTATCGACAAACTTGAGCATCGCCTCTTGAAGTTTATAGTGCGGCTTCAGAATGCCCGGCGTGTCGGAATAAACCATCTGAAAATCATCGCCGTTGACAATGCCCATAATACGGTGGCGCGTGGTTTGCGCCTTGTTGGTGATTATCGACAGCCGCTCACCCACAAAGGCGTTCATCAGCGTCGATTTGCCGACGTTCGGATTGCCGATAATATTGACAAAGCCTGCTTTATGTGCCATTCCTGAAAAATTTGCGGCAAAGATAGTCAATATTTTCGGTGAATCTTTAATTGATGAAGAGGTAAGGAGTGTAGAGAAGATATTTACGATTATGTTCTCTATTTGCATTATGCATCTTGCCTCTCAACCCTCCCTTCTCACCTTTTACTTTGCTCTTTAAACTTTACTCACTTATACTATCTTTGCACCCAAAATTTACAATACAAAAATGAGCAATATCGAACTTAGCGAGCAGGAACTGCAACGCCGTCAGAGCCTTACAGAACTTCGCAACTTGGGCATCGACCCTTATCCGGCAGCCGAATATGTGGTTTCGGCTTACTCAACCGACATCAAAAATGAATTTTCGGACGACGCTCCGCAGCGCGACGTGACCATCGCCGGCCGTATCATGAGCCGCCGCATTATGGGCAAGGCATCGTTTATCGAACTTCAGGACAGCAAGGGCCGCATTCAGGTTTACATTGCCCGCGACGGCATCTGCCCCGAAGACAATGCCGATATGTACAACGTTGTGTTCAAGAAACTGCTTGATATTGGCGACTTTATCGGAATCAAAGGATACGTTTTCCGCACGCAGATGGGCGAGATTTCGGTTCATGCAAGTGAGCTGACTGTGCTGAGCAAGAGCTTGCGTCCGCTGCCAATCGTTAAATATAAAGACGGTGTGGCTTACGACGCTTTCGAGGACCCCGAGTTGCGCTATCGCCAACGCTATGTGGATTTGGTTGTGAACGAAGGAGTTAAAGATACTTTCCTGAAACGTGCCACCATTATCCGCACCCTGCGTTCGATTCTTGACGAGGCAGGCTATACCGAGGTTGAAACGCCTACACTACAAGCAATTGCAGGCGGTGCATCGGCTCGTCCGTTCATCACGCACTTCAACGCGCTCGACATCGATATGTATATGCGAATTGCCACCGAGTTGTACCTTAAACGCTTGATTGTGGGCGGTTTTGAGGGCGTTTACGAGATTGGCAAGAACTTCCGCAACGAGGGTATGGACCGCAACCACAACCCCGAATTCACCTGTATGGAACTCTACGTTCAGTACAAAGATTACAATTGGATGATGAGTTTCACCGAGAAGATGCTCGAAAAAATCTGCATCGCGGTGAACGGCTGCACCGAGAGTAAAATCGGCGACAACATTGTGTCGTTCAAGGCCCCGTACCGCCGCCTGCCTATTCTCGACGCCATCAAAGAAAAGACCGGTTTCGACTGCAACGGCAAGTCGGAAGACGAAATCCGCCAGTTCTGCCTGTCGAAGGGAATGGAAGTTGACGAGACAATGGGCAAGGGCAAACTCATCGACGAGATTTTCGGCGAGTTCTGCGAAGGCACATTCATCCAGCCGACATTCATTACCGACTATCCGGTTGAAATGTCGCCACTTACAAAGATGCACCGCTCAAAACCAGGACTCACCGAGCGCTTCGAGTTGATGGTGAACGGCAAAGAGTTGGCCAACGCCTATTCAGAGTTGAACGACCCGATTGACCAGTACAACCGCTTTGTTGACCAGATGAAGTTGGCCGACAAGGGCGACGACGAGGCAATGATTATCGACCACGATTTTATGCGCGCTCTCGAATACGGAATGCCGCCAACATCGGGCATCGGCATCGGCATCGACCGCCTTGCAATGTTTATGATTGGTCAGCCAACCATTCAAGAGGTGCTGCTCTTCCCGCAGATGAAACCCGAAAAGAAGGCGCAGACTGTCACACCCGACGATTTTGTTGCGATTGGCGTTCCCGCCGAGTGGGCCGAGGTGGTTATCAAGGCCGGATTCAATTCGGTTGAGAACCTGCGCAACTGCAAGCCCACACAGGTGCATCAGCAACTGAACGGCTTCCGCAAAAAGAACAAACTCGAGATTCCCGCACTATCGCTCGACGATGTGCAGAAATGGTTTGAATAACAGTAAAATCGATTCAAAATGAAAGCATTAGCAACCATCGCAACAATTGCCGCATTAGCTTTTGCGCTTCCAGCATCGGCGCAGACCGACATTGCCGACTTCAACAGCATCAAGGTTTACGGGAAAATGGAGGTGAGCATAAAATTCGGCCAGGAAAAGAGCGTAACGGTGAAAACCGACGAGCAGTACAAGAAGGACATCAGCGTTGAAGTTGTTGATGGCCAGTTGCGTATTGGTGCGGGGTCGGTCATTCCGCGCCAGACCAATGTAGTGGTGGTTGTCGGCTGTCCAAAACTCGACGCCGTTGAGTTGGGGGGCGGTGCCAAATGCTTCAACAGCGGCGCCATCACTACGCCTGTACTGAAACTTGAAGCCGGCGCCGGAACCGAACTTGACCTTTTGGTTGAGTCGGACTCTGTGGATGTGATGGTGGCACGCGGCGGTTTTGCCCGGCTCAACGGAAAAGCGCGCGCCGTGCGGCTCAAGACATCGTCGGGCGGCTCGTATGCTGCCGACGAGATGGAAAACAGCGTTTTCTACGCCGAGATGGGCGGCGGCATTGCCCGCACCAAAACATCGGACAAAATAGTGGCCAACCTTGCCGCCAAAGCCTCACTGCTATACACCGGCTCGCCGAAAATCGTGCAGAAGGAAGGCTCGAAGGGCGAGA
>JAFZWI010000009.1 GCA_017617355.1 Salinivirgaceae bacterium
GAGTTTTCGATTTTCGACGGCGACATTGCCGGCAGGAATCTGAAGGTTGTTGAAAACCAACTGATTGAACAAGAGTGGTATTTTGGCGAAGATAACGCCGAACCGTCAATAGTGACCATCAAGCTGCATCCACATAAAACCGGCACCAACGTCGAGGTGCGCCACACCAACATTCCCGCCGATGCCTACGACAACATCAACGAGGGCTGGCACGACTTCTACATCGGCGCAATCAAGCATTTCTTTGAGGACGATGAATAAGACGCCCTCTATTCCAACGCCTTGTTAAATTTTGATTCGGATACTTTTCGGTACGATGAGTAGATGTACGACGGACGGCCATCGCCTTTAACACCAATAAGCCTAATCGCAGTAAAGCCGGCATCGTTAACCTTAACTATCTTAAGGTCAGGCATTTCAACATCTCTCGGATACGACACCACCGCCCTACCATCGATGTAGGCACAACTGTTACGGATGTACTTAATATTCGGGTTGGAATCAACATATAACACATAGTTGAAAGCCGAATCGGCAGCAAAATAATAGCCGTCGGTGCCTATACCAATCATACCTTCCCAAAACAACTTGTCGCTCAAATTACCGTCTTGTTCAATCCGACGTCCGTCAGACTGTTCAAGGAAATATTTGTTTTTCAAATATTTGTCAAAATCAGCATCAGTAATAAGCACACCATCGGCTGGTTGCGGAATCTGATTGTTGTTGAATGTGAATTTGGCGTTTTTGTTAATTGCGATTGTTTCGTCATCGTCTTTGCTGCACGCTGAGAACAGCACCAACAGTGCTGAAATCAGAAATAGTTGTTTTTTCATAATTGAGTTTTATTAGTCTGCTAATATACGTTTTTTAGTAATACTTAATTTAATAGTTTCGCTACCTAAAGATGAAATGATGGAGACTAAGAGAAAAATAGTCGTTTTTTACTACTCACAAACCGGGCAAATTCTTGACATACTGAAAAATATATGTTCAACGATTGCTGGAGCGCCCGTTGTTTACAAACAGATAGTTCCCGAGAAAGAATTTCCGTTTCCGTGGAATTACGACGAGTTTTTCGACATTTTCCCCGAAACACGGTTGGGCATCCCGCCTTTCGGCATCAAACCTATTGATTTAAGCGATGTCCAAGATGCTGATTTGGTAATAGTTGGCGGACAATCGTGGTTCTTGTCGCCTTCACTGCCCATTCAGTCGTTTTTTGCGTCAGCAGCGATTGCCGAATACCTTAAAGGCCGCAAGCTGATTTTTGTTAACGGCTGCAGAAATATGTGGGTTAACACATTCTTCAAAATCCGCGAAAGCGCAAAACAGATTGGAGCTAAACTTGTGGGGCACATTGTTTTACAAGACCGGGCGCACAATCTGGTAGGCATTGTAACCGTTGCCCGATGGTTGCTTTATGGCCAAAAACAGGCAAGCGGAATCTGGCCCGCGGCTGGTGTATCAGACAGCGACATTGCCAATGCCACAAAATTCGGCACCACAATCGGCAACGCTTTGCAAACCAATGATTTCGACAGCCTTCAGCAACAACTTATGGAACAAGGCGCAATCAACTACGTTCCTAAAATAGCCTATGTTGAAAAGGTCGGACATCGCATTTTCGGCATATGGGCGCGTTTCATCCGCAAGAAAGGCGATTTTGGAAATCCTGCTAGAAAATTCAGGGTAAAGGCATTTTCATACTACCTTTTTTTCGTTTTATATGTAATTTCGCCGATAGTGCTGACAATCTATCATCTGCTTTTCCCGATAAGGGTTTTCTTCAAAAAAAAGACGATGTACGAAGCGTGCTACAAACTTGAATAACAATCCATTATGGGCAATGCATATATAGTTAAATCCGCGAAATTCTTTCCAAACGCGCCCGTCCCAAACGACGAGATGGAACGCCACCTGGGACTAATTAACGGACAACCGTCGAAAGCAAGGCGTATAATACTGAAAAAGAACGGGATAGAGAATAGATACTACGCTCTCGACAACAACGGAAATGTTACTCACACAAATGTTGAAATGGCCGCCGAAGCTATTCGCAACCTGCTGAGTAAATGCAAGTTAAGCATAGATGATATTGACGTACTCTCGTGCGGCACAGCCACACCCGAACAGCTTGTTCCGTCACACGGTGTGATGGTTCACGGAGCACTTGGCGGTAACAAAAACATTGAAGTTGTGTCGTTTGCAGGTTCGTGCTGCGCTGGAATGGGTGCGCTGAAATACGCCTACCTGCAAGTGCTGTCGGGATTGGCGAAACGCGCCATAGCAAGCGCATCGGAACGCACATCGGCTTGGTTGAAAGCAAGTTACTTCCAAAAAGAATCAGAAGAACTGCTCAAACAGGTGGAAGAAAAACCAATGCTGGCTTTTGAAAAGGAATTTCTGCGCTGGATGCTGTCGGACGGCGCAATGGCGCTGATGCTTGAAGACCAACCGGCTGCAAACGGGCTATCGCTTCGCATTGAGTGGATTGAGATGACATCGTATGCCAACAAAATGGAAACCTGTATGTACGCGGGCGCCGAAAAACAGGCCGACGGCTCGATGAAAGGCTGGGCAATGTTCAGCGAAGACGAATGGCTAACGAAATCGATTTTTGCGATAAAACAGGATACGCGGATACTTGGCGAGCACATTATCGGACTTGGTTGCGATTATCTGCTGGAAGTAGCTGAAAAGCACAAACTTACAGCCGACCAAATTGACTGGTTCCTTCCCCACTTATCATCGATGTTTTTTAAAGACGTGGCAGTCCACAGCCTTAAGAAAATCCATTTCGAGATACCCGAAGAACGCTGGTTCCTGAACCTTTCGAGAGTGGGCAATATTGCATCGGCATCGGCCTACGCAATGCTCGACGAACTGATGGATTCGGGGCGACTGAAAAAAGGTCAGAAAATTCTGATGATGGTGCCAGAAAGCGCGCGGTTCTCGTACTGCTACTGTCTGCTTACCGTCTGCTAAAAAACTTAGAATATGAAAGTTGAAGACGTTCCGCAAGATTTGAAATACACTGATGGGTACATTGTCCGCGACATTGCCTACGCAGTTGATTCCGACGGGCACTACACAAGCGTTGTGAGCGACGGATGGAACGTCAAAGCCGAAGCGCTTGACCTGACTATGGACGAGATTCGTGAAAAATGCGACGAGATAAAGCAACGCATCGAAGCTGGAACGGCAAGCACTTTGGAATATTATGCAGCCAAAAACATAATGGATATCAGTTTGTTATCGAGATATACTGGCATACCGAAATGGAAAATCAAACGGCACTTCAAACAGAAATTCTTCAGCCGGCTCGATAACGAGACACTTGCCAAATACGCTGACGCACTGCGTATTACAGTTGACACCCTAACATCGAAGCCCGAATAATGGAAATCA
>JAFZWI010000068.1 GCA_017617355.1 Salinivirgaceae bacterium
GTTTGTGGTTGTCATAACGTTGCTATCGGCTGTGTTGGTGCGCCAGCGCCGCCGCCACGAAAACGAACTTGCACGCAACCGCCAGATTCTCAAAGAGTCGCACGACAAGATTGAGGAACTGATGGCGCAGAACGAATCGGCCGACAACAAGCGTGAGATTGCACGGCTGCAACGTAAAATTGCTGAGATTGAGGGGCAATACGCCGAAATCTACAGCGACGGCAAGCGACTCTACGATGCTGTCTTTGCCAACGGCGGCCACAGCGGCCAATGGAACAAGAAAGACTACGAGAAATTCATTGAATACTACAAAACAATCGATTTCAGTCTGATAGCACAAATCGAAGACGATTACGACCATCTGAACCCACGACAGACTTTCTTCCGAATTCTTGTTGAAAAAGGCTTTGACAAAGAACAAGTTATGCGGACAATGGGCATTCAGGAAGACGGCACATACAGGGCCTTGAAATCGAAGGTTGAGGGGGCAAGAAAACCGACTTTAAGCAATGATTGAAAAGAAAAAAAGCGCAGAAAGTTGTCTTTCTGCGCTTTTTATTTCAACGGGCTTCTGCCCTACTTCTCCGGCACTGCTTTCAGCGTCTCAACCACCCAGTTGTAGAACCTCTGAACCGATGCAATGTTAACAGCCTCGTCGGGTGAGTGCGGGTGAACCAGATGCGGACCGCAGGCCACCATATCCCAGTTGGGATATTTCGAGCCAAGAATACCGCATTCCAAGCCTGCATGAACGGCCTTTATTTCAGCCTCGTGGCCGAATATTTTAGACGATGTGCGGCGCATAACATCGAGTATGGCCGATTTCATATTAGGTTTCCAGCCGGGATAGCCGCCATCGAATTCGGCATCGGCCTCCGTCATATTGAACACGCAGCGCATCTGCTCGGCCAAATCGGCTTTTGCCGACTCAACCGACGAGCGCAACAAACTCTTAACCACAATCTTATCGCCTTCAAGTTTCACAATGGCAAGGTTCGACGATGTTTCAACAAGTCCCTCAACATCGGCACTCATACGAGCCACACCGTTGGGGCAAGCGTAAACGGCCTTTGTCAAGCGGCTGCCAACACCGTCAGAAATAGCTTTTTCGGGCATTGCGGTCGGCTCAATACTGATTTTCAAATCGGGGTCGACAGTATTCAGTTCACTCTTGACAACGCTCTCATATTCAGCCACATCGGCGGCAATCTTGTCGGCATAGAAATCGGGCACCAGAACGGTGGCGAATGCCTCGCGCGGAATGGCATTGCGCAAACTGCCGCCCTGAATGTCGGCCAGACGGACGTTGTATTTCGCCATTGCGCTGTTCAAATATCTGAAAATGATTTTATTGGCGTTTCCGCGACCAAGATTGATATCGATTCCCGAATGTCCGCCGCGCAGACCAGTAACGCTCAATTTAAACGCTTTGTGATGCTCGGGTGCGGGTTTCAGTTTTGCGTCGAAAGTGAAAGTGCCGTTGACACCACCGGCGCAACCCACGCAGAGCTCGCCCTCGTCCTCATAGTCGCAGTTGATGAGCATATCGCCCTTCAGAACGCCCGGTTTGATACCATTGGCGCCGGTCATTCCGGTTTCCTCGTCGCAGGTGAAAAGTGCCTCAAGCGGGCCGTGCGCAACATCTTTCGACGCCAGAATGGCCATTGCCGTTGCCACGCCCATTCCGTTGTCAGCTCCCAAAGTTGTGCCTGTGGCCTTCACCCATTCGCCGTCGATTCGCGGTTGAACAGGGTCAGTGAGCCAGTCGTGCTTCACATCGCTGTTGGCCTGCGGCACCATATCCATATGGCCCTGCAGAATAACACCTCTGCGGTTCTCCATTCCCGGTGTTGCGGGCTTTCGGATAATCACGTTGCCAATCTCATCGGCAAAAGCCTCAAGACCAATGCCTTGAGCGAAATCGAGAAGAAACTTGCGAACCTTTTCCTCGTGTTTCGACGGACGCGGCTGCTGCGTCAGTTGGTAGAAATAGTCCCAAACCGCCTTGGGTTCGAGATTCGATAGTGGATTACTCATAGTATTAGTTTTTTGATTCAAAATTTCATTTTGCTTTATATCAGCGCATTTCAAACCTAAGCGCCGATTTTGAACTTTGAACAAGATACAGAATCTTGTGCAAAAAGAAAAAAGAATTGAACGAAATGGGAAAGATTGAAATGAAATCGTTAAATTTACGAATCAATAAACTTAAAACTCAAACTGTTATGAAGAAACAACTATTTGCCATTGGCATTGCTTTGTTGGTTGCCGGATGCGCACGCCAGCCCGAATATGAGTGCAAGTTCACTCTGAACGGTGAAACTCACCTGACTTTCAATTTCACAAACGTGAAAACGCCAAAAACGTTTAATTTTTTCTACAACCAATCGTTCCCATTGGACCAATTCAAAAAAACGTTTCGTGTCGAAAGTGATACGACATTTGAATACACCTTGTCGCTGAACCATCCGGCAGAAGCCATCTGCTACTACGACAATATGGAATTCAATATGTTTTTGGTTCAAAATGAACCACTTACAGTGAATCTCGATTTGGCAAACAGCGACGTTACTTTCGAAGGATTCACAAAACAGATTTGCGACCATCTTTCAAATAATCCGACATGGTTGTCGGAAGATTTTGAAAATGACGAATCGTGCTTTGCAAAAATTGATTCAAGATACGCTGACAAACAAAAAAGCCTTGATTCGGCTTACTCCGCCGGTTTGTTACCAAAATGGTTCCGCGACTATCAAACCGAAAATCTATCATTCTATAAAGTTGTTTTAAAACAGAGTTATGCTCAATTTGGTTTAAATAATATTGACATTTTAAGAAAAAATGAGCCAATTCGCGAAAGCAAATATTATTGGACAGACAGTTACATAAACTTCCTATGTATGTTCAGTGCTCCACGATTTGACACGCTTTTGGGGCATGGCGTCAGCAATGAAGTATTTTATGAATATGTTCAAGACAACATCAACAACGTTAAA
>JAFZWI010000069.1 GCA_017617355.1 Salinivirgaceae bacterium
ATCAAGTTCGACACTACGGCGCAGCCCGTCTTCCACAAGAATTTCGACTTGCTGATGAAATCGCTCAACGATTACACCGAGCAGGACTATCGAATATTTATTTTGTCTGATAATCAGGCGCAAAACGACCGTCTGACATCGATTTTTAAAGACCGTGGAATAAAATCGGCCTTCACGCCGGTGCTGAAAACCGTGAACGAGGGTTTTGTTGATAACGAACTGAAAATCTGTTATTTCACCGACCACCAAATTTTTGAGCGCTTCCACAAATACAATGTCAAAACCGGGTTCAACAAGCGCGAGTCGATAACGCTGGCCGAGCTCAACAACCTGCACATCGGCGACTATGTGGTTCACATCGACCACGGAATAGGACGTTTTGGCGGATTGCAGAAAATCAATATCAACGGCAAGTATCAGGAATCTATCAAGCTGATTTACAAGGATAACGATGTGCTTTTTGTGAGCATCCACTCGCTTCACCGCATATCGAAATACAAAGGCAAGGAGGCCGAAGTGCCCACAATCCACAAGCTGGGCTCGGGCGCTTGGCAGCGGCTCAAGGCATCGACCAAGAGTAAGGTGAAGGATATTGCCAAAGACCTTATCAAACTATACGCGCAGCGCAAGGCGCAGAAAGGTTTCGCCTTCTCGCCCGACACGTTTATGAACCAACAGCTCGAGGCGTCGTTTATGTACGAGGACACGCCCGACCAAATGAAGGCCACGCAGGCTGTCAAGGCCGATATGGAAAGTCAAATGCCGATGGACCGCCTGGTGTGCGGCGATGTTGGTTTCGGCAAGACCGAGATTGCAATCCGTGCCGCGTTCAAAGCTGTGGCTGATAATAAGCAAGTTGCAGTGCTCGTGCCAACCACCATATTGGCGATGCAGCACTATAAGACATTCAAATCGCGGTTGGCCGATATGCCTTGCACCGTCGATTATTTGAGCCGTCTGCGCACCGCTAAAGAGCAGAAAGACATTCTGGCTCGGCTTGCAAGCGGCGAGTTGAACATAGTCATCGGCACGCATAAACTGATTGGCAAGAATGTGAAATTCAACGATTTGGGATTGCTGATTGTGGACGAGGAACAAAAATTCGGCGTAAGCGTGAAAGACCGGCTTAAGCAGTTGAAGGTCAATGTCGATACGCTGACACTGACCGCTACGCCCATTCCGCGGACGCTGCAATTCTCGCTTATGGGTGCCCGCGACCTGTCGGTCATCAGCACACCGCCGCCCAACCGCCAACCCGTGCTCACCGAGGTCCACACTTACGACGAGGGCATCCTGAAGGAGGCCGTCAGCTACGAACTCAACCGCGGCGGACAGGTTTTCTTTGTCAATCACCGCATTGAGCAGCTGCCCGACATTGCCGGAACAATACAACGGCTGGTGCCGCAGGCGCGTGTCATCACGGCTCACGGCCAAATGGACGGGCAGACTTTGGAGCAGATTATGCTCGATTTTATGGAGGGGAAATACGATGTGCTGGTTTCGACAACAATTGTTGAGTCGGGGCTCGATATTCCGAACGCTAACACCATAATTATCAACAACGGACAGCACTACGGATTGAGTGATATGCATCAGTTGCGCGGACGCGTCGGGCGTTCGAACAAAAAGGCGTTCTGTTACATTTTCGCACCACCGCCCGAGACTCTCACCGACGAGGCCCGCCGCCGCTTGAAGGCTATCGAGGACTTCAGTGAGCTTGGCAGCGGACTCAATCTGTCGCTGCAGGATTTGGACATCCGCGGTGCCGGTAATCTGTTGGGCGCCGAGCAGAGCGGGTTCATTGGCGATTTGGGTTACGAAACCTATCAGAAGATTCTTGATGAGGCACTTATCGAGTTGAAAGAAAATGAATTGCAAGAGGAGATGAAAGATATGGCCGCTGCCGGACAAACCGACACCAAAACTGTTGATGAACGTTTCGACCAAATTCGCTTTGTTGCAGATTGTCACGTCGATACCGATATGGAGTTGCTCATCCCTGACAGCTACGTGGAGAACATCTCGGAGCGAATCAATCTCTATCGCCGCATTGACTCGCTGCAGGACGAAGCCGCCATTGCAGCCTTCACCGACGAGCTTACCGACCGTTTCGGCCCCGTGCCGCAGTCGATTATGGAATTGCTTCAGGTTGTCCGTCTGCGGTGGATTGCCATTGGTCTTGGAATGGAGAAGATATTGCTGAAAAACAGTAAGATGACGATACTTTTTGTTGCCGACAAACAATCGGTTTTCTATCAGTCGCCGCAGTTCTACACCATTCTGCACAACGTTCAGCGCTACCGCAACACCTGTCAGATGCAGGAGAAGAACGACAAACTCTCGCTCGTGTTCGACAATGTGCGGACGGTTGAAAAAGCGCTTCAACTTTTGCAAAAGTTGGGAGAGAAGGAGGGAGCAGCGAATTAAAAAAATATTAGCCGCACTGTAACATATTAAAATCACATTCGTCTTTAAGTCGGATTTTGAACTAAAAAATAATTGCACTATGGAAACACAGAAGAAACAAAGCGGCCGTGGATTAGGCATAGCATCAATGATTTGCGGAATAATCTCGGTCTTGTTTGGAATGATACCATGCATTGGAATGTCAGTTTTGCCTTTGGCAGTTGTAGCGTTAGTTCTGGGCTGCATATCGTGCAAACAGGCAATTGACGGCGGAGCCCCACTTGGAATGGCCA
>JAFZWI010000070.1 GCA_017617355.1 Salinivirgaceae bacterium
CGAACTTGTGAAACCGCAAACACCCATCTCACTCGACCGTTTCTTTCTTGTGAAAGGTTTCAGTGCCGCAGCCACACAAGCCTGCTACGCATTCTCGTACGGCGTGCTCTCGACCTACATCGCCATCTACGGCAAAGAAGAGCTTGGCATTACAAGCGGAACGGGACTGTTTTTTATGCTGCTGGCCGGCGGCCTTATTGTGGCGCGGATTGTGGGCAGTCGCTCGCTGCGCAAGGGTTTGATTACGCGCAACGCATCGTTTGGTGTGGTTGTTTCAATGTTCGGATATTTGCTTTTTGCCGCCGTGCACTCGCCGATAGGCTACTATGGTGCCGCATTCATCATCGGATTTGGCAACGGGCATATGTTTCCGGCTTTTCAGACAATGTTCATCAATTTGGCACCCAATAGTTTACGCGGAACAGCCAATGCTACGCAACTCACATCGTGGGACGTTGGCGTGGGTGCAGGCGTGCTGATTGGCGGAATTTTTGCCGAAAACTACGGATATCACGCTGCGTTCTGGGCGGCTCTGGCGGTTAATGTTGTTGGCGTGCTGGCGTTGTTTCTGCACACAAACGGTTATTTTGCGAAGAATAGATTGCGGTGAACGAAAA
The DNA here is from genome assembly GCA_017617355.1 of Salinivirgaceae bacterium. Lineage (GTDB taxonomy): Bacteria > Bacteroidota > Bacteroidia > Bacteroidales > SZUA-534 > RUG13583. The sequence continues at coordinate 618 of JAFZWI010000070.1, forward strand.
AGTTTTACGTTTTTCACTTCAACTAAAACCCAATCCCCGACACCAAAAAATTGTATTTTCGCATAATCTTTAACAGTATGTATTCCACAAAAAAGAACATACAGCAATTGCTGTCGCTAATGGAGCAGCACGGTGTGACGGATGTTGTGCTGTCGCCAGGCTCACGGAATATGCCACTGGCGCAGTCGTTTGCCGCGCACCCGAGTTTTATCTGCCACGCCGTTACCGACGAGCGCAGTGCAGGATTCTTTGCTATTGGGCTGTCACTCAACAAGAAACGGCCTGCCGCAGTGTGCGTGACATCGGGGTCGGCGTTGCTAAATCTGGCATCAGCGGTGTCGGAAGCCTACTATCAGCAAGTACCGCTTCTGGTTATTTCCGCCGACCGCCCTGCCGCTTGGATTGGACAAATGGACGGCCAGACCATACCGCAGACTGGCGTTTTCGGAACACTTGTGCGCAAAGAAGTGTCGCTACCCGAACCTGCCAACGAAACCGACATCTGGCACTGCAACCGACTGATTAACGAGGCTTTACTAGAACTAACCCACCACGTAGGCGGGCCAGTCCACATCAATGTGCCAATCAGCGAGCCGTTTTTCGACTGCACTGAAACCCAGTTGCCCACCGAGCGCGCCATAAAACGCTGCGCACCCGACATCGAAAAATGGCAGACCGCACACAAACCACTGATAATTGTCGGCCAGTTACAAAAAACTGAAGCAGAACAACTTAAGCCGATACTTTCACAACTTGGATGCCCGATACTTTGCGAGCATATCTCTAATTTAGGCAGTCATCCAAATTTCATCACCAATACTGATTTAATTCTTAATTCGGCTGACACAAAGCAATTTACACTAGATTTAGTCATTTATCTTGGCGGACACATTGTTTCGAAACGGATAAAAAACTTCATAAGAACTGCAAAAACTCACCAATGCTGGCGCGTGGATGCCGAAGGGGCTTGCACCGACACATTCCAATGCGTGACACACATTATAGAAATGCAGCCGAAGGATTTTCTGCAAATGCTGACACCCGTCAACTGTAACTGGTTGAAAACATGGCAAGATGCAAGCAAAAACGTTGAAGCGGAAATACAAAAATTGGATTTTGGCTTCACTCCTTTCAGCATAGTCAAACAAGTTTTGAAGCAGATACCGCCGCAATCGACTATTGTGCTGGCAAACAGCAGTGTGGTGCGTTACGCACAACTATTCAGTCTGAACACCGATATTGAAGTTCTTTGCAATCGCGGCGTGAACGGAATTGACGGAACTCTCTCAACAGCAGTCGGTTACGCATCAGCCAATCCAAACAAGAAAGTCTTTGTGATGATTGGCGATTTGAGTTTCTTCTACGACATGAACGCTCTTTGGCAGACCAATCTGCCGCAGAATCTGCGAATCGTTCTTATTAATAATGGTTGCGGCGAGATATTCAGAGTGCTGCCAGGACTACCAAAAAATGCCGACACTGAACGATTCGTTATGGCATCGCACAACACATCGGCAAAAGGCTGGACCGAATCGCTAGGCATTGAATATCAATCGGCTAAAAGCACATCAGAAATAGAAAAATGCATCGGATTAATAATGCAAAGCCAGAAAACGGCACTTGCTGAATTCTTCTCAAATCCGTCCACCGATGAATCTGTATTTAACAAAATTCAAAACTTAAGAATATGACACACGATTGGAAAACGATAAAAAAATACCAGGACATCCTGTTCGAGATGTACAACGGCATTGCGCGCATTACTATCAACCGTGAGCGCTACCGCAATGCCTTCACGCCAACTACAACCGCCGAAATGGGCGATGCCCTCGCCTATTGCCGTGAGTGTCAAGACATTTACGTGGTTGTATTCACTGGTGCGGGCGACAAAGCGTTCTGCAGCGGTGGCGATATGCACGTGAAAGGCCGCGGAGGTTACATTGACGAATCGGGCAAACCGCGCTTGACAGTGCTCGATGTTCAGAAGCAAATCCGCTCGCTGCCGAAGCCCGTTATTGCTGCGGTGAATGGCTACGCGATTGGCGGTGGCAACGTGCTGCAGGTTGTTTGCGACCTGACAATAGCATCAGAAAACGCCATTTTCGGGCAGACTGGCCCCAAAGTCGGCAGTTTCGACGCAGGTTTCGGCTCGTCGTATCTGGCAAGCATTGTCGGGCAGAAAAAGGCACGCGAGATTTGGTTTATGTGCCGCCAATATTCGGCTCAAGAAGCGCTGGAAATGGGTATGGTGAACAAGGTTGTGCCGTTCAATCAACTTGAAGATGAGTATGTTGCGTGGGCCGAGAAGATGATGGAGTATTCACCCCTCGCCTTGCGTATGATTAAGCGCGGACTGAACGCCGAACTCGACGGACAGGCTGGCATTCAAGAGTTTGCGGGCGACATGACAATGCTCTACTATTGTCTTGACGAGGCGCAGGAAGGCGGCCGCGCATTCCTCGAAAAGCGGAAACCAGACTTTAAGAAATATCCGAAGTTTCCGTAACACACAGAAAAAGAACTTATTAAAAAACGCAAATGGTAGAAAACGAAATTGAAAATCGCAGCAAGGTTATTGTTCGCACAAGCATTGTGGGCATTGCGACCAACGTGGTGCTTTCGGCATTCAAGGCGGCTGTCGGCTTTGTGACTGGTTCCATTGCCGTCACGCTTGACGCTGTGAACAACCTTTCCGACGCACTCTCGTCGGTGATAACAATAGTGGGCGCTAAACTGTCGAACAGACGCCCCAACAAGAAGCATCCGCTTGGCTACGGCCGCATTGAGTATTTGAGCGCTATGATTGTGGCGGCTATTGTGCTGTATGCAGGCGGCACGTCGGCTGTGGAATCTGTCAAGAAGATTATCAATCCCGAAGAAGCCGACTACAGCACTGTTTCGCTTGTGATTATCGCGGCAGCGGTAGTTGTAAAACTGGTGCTCGGCAAGTATGTGAAGCGTCAGGGCGAGCGCGTGAATTCGGGTGCTCTGGTGGCATCGGGTGCCGACGCGTTGTTCGACGCCATTCTGTCGCTTTCGGTGCTGGCATCCGCCATTGTGTTCCTGACAACG
>JAFZWI010000071.1 GCA_017617355.1 Salinivirgaceae bacterium
ACGCTTCGACACACCATTACATCACTACCGGCCTGGAAGAGAACAAGTTCGGCATCAATACGTGGGCTTTGGACGACGTGCTGAAGGTTTTGGAACAGACAAAGAACATCGAACTCATCGGTCTGCATTTCCATATTGGGTCGCAGATTCTTGATATGCAAGATTTTAGAAATCTTTGCACTCGTGTGAACGAGATTCAGGAATGGTTCTACGCACGCAACATCATTGTTGACCACATCAACGTGGGCGGCGGTTTGGGTGTCAACTACGAGCAACCCGACAAACAGCCGATTCCGACATTTGAGGAATATTTCAAAGTGTTTGCCGAGACGCTTAAACTGCGTCCGAAACAGCAACTGCACTTTGAGTTGGGCCGTGCGCTTGTGGCACAATGCGGCAGCCTGATTACCAAAGTGTTGTATGTTAAAAACGGCACAAACAAGAAGTTCGCGATTGTTGACGCAGGTTTCACCGAACTTATCCGTCCGGCGCTGTATCAGGCTGTGCACAAGATTGAAAACATCAGCAGCACAGAACCGGAAGAGAAGTACGACGTTGTGGGACCAATCTGCGAGTCATCGGACTGCTTTGCAAAATCAATCGACCTTGCAGGCTGCCACCGCGGCGACCTTCTGGCCATCCGTTCCGCTGGCGCTTATGGCGAGGCAATGGCTTCAACCTACAACTTGAGGACTTTGGTAAAAGGGTATTTTTCGAAGTAATTCAGCATTTAGATAGCAACAAAAAACGGCAGCCAAATGGTTGCCGTTTTTGTTGAGGAATAATCTTATTATTAATAAATCATAACAGTATCTTGGCAAAGGAAGATGCTATCTTTATTGCTGTTAATCTGCCAATAAACAAAGTATTTCATAGTGCTGCCAGATGCCTTGTCTAAAGATAACGGGCGTGATATATTCAAATCATTTGATGGTTCAGGGCAACCACATTCATCGTATTGGGCAATAGCTGTCAGGTAAACAGTGTCACCGGCAACACTACAATACAACACAGCAGACTGATAACAACCCAAATCGTGGAGCCGAGCATCAATGGTGAAATTTCTCCCGACAGGAACCGAGTCTGGAACATCAACTTTCACAAACGGCACCTCAACCGACTGTGGACATTTACCGCCCTCAAGCTTGCATCCCGTCAAAAAAGCAGATGCCAACAATAGTATCAAATGTTTCTTTTTCATTATCAATATTTTACTTACGCACAACAATATATTTTGAGACTGGAACCACCGACATAGTCTGATCGTCGCCGATGAGCATATCATATATGGCTACGTAGCGGGTGGAATCACCAAGCGAAAGCATCACCGATTTCTCAACCTTAGCGGTGTCGGGGAACTCATCGCAATAGTCCTGGATAGCAGCACCCGAGAACCAGATGGTATCGTGCCGGCGGCTGCATTTCATACCATACTCCTTGATACATTCGCCCTTATCGAGTACAAAATCAGCTGTGAATTTTTGTCCGGCATCTACTGTGTCTGGAATGTCAGCACTCACAATTGGTACGCTTACCTCGATGGGACACCAGCTCCGTGGCTCTTTGCAAGCGACAACCACGGCTGCAATTGTTAGAATTAATAATAGTTTTCTCATATCCATAAATTTATAATGTCAGATGATGAACTTTCTCAAATTTCAAATCGCTGTCGGTGCGGGCCGGTTTTTCTTCGGTCTTGTAACCAATGGCGACAACAGCCAAGACTTCGTATTCTGGTTTGAGGTTGAGCAACTTGCGAAGATTCTCTGTCGCCGAAACACCGTCTTCGGTACCGCGCAAATGCATCTGCACCCAACATGCTCCCAATCCTTGATTTTCAGCCTCAAGCATAATGAGTGTGGTGGCTATCGAGGCATCTTCAACCCAGACATCGGATTTTGAAGTGTCGGCAACTACAACAATTGCCAATGGAGCGCTTGCAACCAGTGTCGCACCGTGAGCCTTGGCCTGCGACAATTTTGTAAGCACATCGGGCTCATCGGCCACAACAAACTCACACGGATAGACCGACTTGCCAGACGGAGCCAACAATCCAGCCTTCAATATCGCCTCAACCTTTTGCCGCTCGACGGGTTGTGCCGTGAATTTGCGGTGACTGCGGCGTTTGCGTATCAATTCGGAATATTCCATACTTCGATTTTAAATGTTGTTCACTTTTTTGCGCCGCAAGTTATAAACTTCGGTTTAGAAAACCGACCTAAAACGTATCTTTGGGCATAATTAAAACAATAGAAAATGAACAATTGGTACGAATGCAAAGTCAAATATCAAAAGGTTGACGAGGAAGGCCGCCAAAAGGCCGTGAGCGAGATTTATATGGTCGACGCAGTGTCGTTTACCGATGCTGAGGCGCAGATAACCAAGGAATTGGAACAATATGCCGGACTGGGCGAGTTCAATGTGGCGTCGATAAAGACCGCCAGCTACGCGGAGATTGTGCCCAACGAGTCGGGCGACCGTTGGTTCAAGTGCAAGGCTGTTTTCATCTCGTTCGACGAGAAGACGAACAAGGAGCGCCGCACATCGCAGAATATGCTAGTGCAGGCCTCAGATGTGAAAGATGCTTACGACGTGCTGTCGAAAGCCTTAAGCACAAGCATTGCCGACTTCACAATTCCCGCCATTCAGGAATCATCGATTATGGACATCTTCGGCATTCTGCACGATTTTGACAAGGCTGACGCCGAATAAATAACAACAAAAAAATCCCTGCAACCGTCTGATTGCAGGGATTTTCATTTTGAGCGGGTAACGAGACTCGAACTCGCGACCCTCAGCTTGGGAAGCTGATGCTCTACCAACTGAGCTATGCCCGCCTATGTGTCGGCAAAAATAGTTTTTTTCGGAAAACAAAAAACAAAACCGACTCGTTTGAGCCGGCTTTGCTTTTGATGTCCTATTTCAGCAGATTTGCTTTGATATAATTCTCAACATTGTTGAAAATGCGGTTTTGCACGTCGGTTACATCACCCGGGACAAACTTGCTGCCAACAATGTGCTCATAGAGTTCGATGTAGCGGTTCGAAATCTGGCTGATAATTTCGGGTGTCATCTCGGGCACTTTCTCACCAGCGCGGCCTTGGAATCCATTGGCCATAAGCCACTCGCGCACAAACTCTTTAGAGAGTTGTTTCTGTTGCTCACCCTTGGCAAAACGCTCTTCGTAGCCGTCAGCGTAGAAGTAACGCGATGAGTCGGGGGTATGGATTTCGTCAATCAGGTAAATCTTGCCGTCCTTCTTGCCGAACTCATATTTGGTATCGACCAGAATCAAGCCCATCTTGCGCGCCATCTCGGTTCCGCGGGCAAACAACTCAAGCGTATATTTCTCGAGTTGAGCGTAATCCTCAGCCGAAACAAGTCCGTTTTTGATGATGTCCTCGCGCGAGATGTTCTCATCGTGTGTGCCAATGTCGGCCTTAGTTGTCGGGGTGATGATTGGGTGGTCGAAACGCTGGTGCTCACGAAGGCCCTCGGGCAGTTTTACACCGCAAATCTCACGTCCGCCGTCGCGATAAAGGCGCCACGAGCTGCCTGTCAGATAGCCGCGTACCACCATCTCAACCGCAAAAGGCTCGCATTTGTGGCCAATAGTTACGTTCGGGTCCGGGCTGGCGATTTTCCAGTTTGGCACGATGTCGGCGGTAGCATCAAGGAAATACGACGCTATCTGGTTCAAAACCTGACCTTTGAAGGGAATGCCCTTTGGCAGGATTACATCGAATGCCGAAATGCGGTCGCTCACAACCATTGCCAAATATTGGTCATTGATGTTGTACACATCGCGCACCTTGCCGTTGTACACGCCTTTCTGACCGCTGAAACTGAAGTTTGTTTTTGATACTGTGTTCATATTTATATGTTTAATCGGTAAATCGTTTATTCGGTTAATTTCCCATTCAATCAGTCAATTAATCCTTTGCCTTATCAAATGCCTTAACAATCTCTTTCACAAGACGGTGCCGCACAATGTCGGTCTCGTCGAGTTCGACAAAACTAATGCCTTCTATGTTCCGCAAAAGCCGCACCGCCTGCACCAAACCGCTGTCCTGTGTGCGCGGAAGGTCGATTTGCGTCACGTCACCGGTGATGATGAACTTCGAGTTGAGACCCATACGCGTCAGGAACATTTTCATCTGCGGAAGCGTGGTGTTCTGCGCCTCATCCAAAATCACGAAGGCGTTGTCGAGTGTGCGGCCACGCATAAAGGCCAACGGCGCAATCTGAATAATGCCTTCTTCGATGTGCGACTCGAGTTTCTTAGCAGGAATCATATCGTTGAGAGCGTCGTAGAGCGGCTGCAGATACGGGTCGATTTTCTCTTTCAGGTCGCCTGGCAGAAAACCGAGCCTCTCGCCAGCCTCAACAGCAGGACGGCTCAACACAATGCGGCGCACCTCGCGGTTGCGTAACGCACGGACAGCCAACGCTATAGCGGTGTACGTCTTGCCCGAGCCGGCGGGTCCCAGCGCAAACAGCATATCGTTCTCTTCCAACGCCTTCACCATTCGCTGTTGATTGGCGCTGCGTGCGCGAATGGCACGGCCGTTGTTGCCGAATACAATCAGGTCGTCGGTGGCGGCAGGCTGCTGCGCGTTATTCAGAATCTGCACAAGGTCGTCGTCCGACAGCCGGTTATAGGTGTCTAAAAAATGCACCACCTGACGGAATTTGTCCTCGAAATCGGCAATCTGCTGCTCCTCGCCCAACAGTTTCACATCGTGGCCACGTGCCACAATCTGAATCTTCGGGAAAGCACGCTTCAGAATGTCGAGACGCGAGCACTGCGCACCGTACAAGTCAAGCGGGTCAACGGTTTCAAGGTGTAGAATCTTTTCTGCCATAAGCTGTCGTTGATTTGGCAAATGTAATTCAAATATTGCAGAGTTAGGCTTTAGAAAATATGAACCGGAAGCCTGGATTTAGTAACAAGTTATTAAAGTATATGCATGATTAGTTTACTTTTTAGTTTTCTGTTTACGTTATTGTTTGACTACATTTGCATTGTTATGTCGATAATAACTCTCACAACCGACTGGCGCAACGACGATTTCTATGTCGGGGCAATGAAGGGGCTCATCTTGTCGCAATGCCCCGATGCCACCATTGTGGACATCACTAACAAGATTGAGGGTTTCAAATCGGCACAGGCAGCCTTTACGCTGCGAGGGGCAAGCAAATACTTCCCCGAAGGCACCATTCATATTGTAGGTGTGAACAGCGAAGTGTCGGAGAAAAAAGAGAATTTCCCTGTGTGCATCCGCCACCACGGACAGTATTTTATCGGTGCCGACAAACCGGCCTTCAATCTGATGTTCGACCAGCAACCCGAAAAAGTGTATATGCTCTACAGCGGCAACGGCGTCGAACAATCGACATTCCCCGAGCTGACCATTTTTGCCAGAGCCGCTTGTCTGCTTTACAACAAAATGCCTATCGAGGATTTGGGCGATGACATTACCGATGATTATCAGATTCTTAACCTGCAACCTTCAATCAACGAAGACTCCATAATCGGCGATGTTGTTTACATCGACTCGTTCAGCAACGCCATTACCAACATAAGCCGACGGCTGTTTCTGCAAGTGGCGAAAAACCGGCGGTTCACCATTCAAATCAAGAGTTCGCAATACACCGTCGACCATATAAACAACACTTACAGCGAGGTGGAAGACGGCCGACTGGTTGCAATCTTCAACTCGCTCGGCTTGCTCGAGATAGCCATGAATCAGGCACGGTTTGCCGAGCACGCCGCTATCGACACAAAAACCAATGTCATTATAAATTTCTTTTGATATGTCACGAAAAGAACAACTTGAAGCATTCGGACAACTGCTTGACATTATGGACGAATTGCGCGAAAAGTGCCCTTGGGACCGCAAACAGACGTTCGAATCGCTTCGGATACAGACCATTGAGGAGACTTATGAACTCACCGAAGCCATAATTGATAACAATATGGATGAGGTGAAAAAAGAGCTTGGCGACCTCCTCCTCCACATCGTTTTTTATGCAAAAATGGGTTCGGAACAGGGTAAGTTCGATATTGCCGACGTTATCAACTCGCTGTGCCAGAAGCTGATATACCGTCACCCACACGTGTTTGGCGACGAAAAAGCCAACTCGGCCGAGGCTGTGCTCCAGAATTGGGAACAGCTGAAACTCAAAGAGAAAGGCCGCAAACCGACAGTGTTGTCGGGTGTGCCGAAATCGCTGCCGGCGCTAGTGAAAGCTTATCGCATTCAGGACAAAACCCACAGCATCGGGTTCGATTGGGAAGACCGCGAGCAAGTATGGGCAAAGGTTGAGGAGGAACTTGCCGAATTCAAATCCGAGATGACATCAAACCCCGATTCGGAAGAGACAAAAGCCGAGTTTGGCGACTTGATTTTCAGTCTGATAAACGCTGCCCGACTATACAAAATAAATCCTGAAAACGCGTTGGAGAAAACCAACCAGAAATTTATCCGCCGCTTCAATTATGTTGAGGACCAAATACTTAAAAACGGCGGAACACTAAAAGAGACATCGCTTGCCGAAATGGACCGCCTTTGGAATGAGGCCAAAAGCGTTGTGGGATAATTAGTTATAAGCTTGTCAGGCAATCGGACGCTTACTGTCGGCTAACTGCCGATACCAAATTATTATTCACAACAGCCGAATATTAATTGTCGGCAACCGAATTTTTATTTGCAGAAACAGACGGGGAAAAGCGGTATACCTTTACTTCATCAAAACAAAGGCGTACCATTTTATTACCCGTTTGATAGCCCGATAAAAGTTTCAGATGCTTTTATGCGTTTGAAACTTTTTTTATTGTCAATCAGTATATTACATCCAATAATCAGTACATCGGCACACGCTTGTAATCCGAATTTGAAGTTTGTGCTACCAAATATGGACTGCTATTTACCGAATTTGAATTTGCCCATTACAACCGTTACCGCCGACTTACATTTGTATCGTTAAGAAAACACGACAACGTTCGAATTAATTGACATACTTACCCCAACCGCGACCTCTGAGAAACCCCTCAGGGGTCGTTATTTTTTTAGACACTTTCGGTTTTGCATAACAAGCCTTATATTCGCGGCGCAACTGAAATCTTAAGCAAGATGAGTAAAATGGTGGTTCCGGATAGCAATAACGCGCAATCGAAAAAGGTGCAAGTGGAAAACATGTTCGACAACATTGCCCCAAAATACGATTTGCTGAATCATGTGTTGTCACTGAATATTGACAAAATCTGGCGGCGCAAAGTGGTGAAAATAGTAAGCCGCCGCAAGCCACAGAGGATACTTGATGTAGCCACCGGCACGTGCGACCTGGCCATTGCCGCCGCCCGCAAAGCCAAACCACAGCTAATCAACGGCATCGACATATCGGAAGAGATGCTGAACGTTGGACAAAAGAAAATCAGCAAACTGGAACTCGCATCGAAAATAGAACTGCAAAAAGCTGATGCCGAGAACATTCCTTTTGCCGACAACACCTTCGACTCAGTAACGGTGGCCTTCGGTGTGCGCAACTTCGAAAATCTGGAAGCCGGACTGAAAGAGATGCACCACGTGCTGAACGACAAGGGAATATGTGTCATTCTGGAGTTCACCCTGCCTACAGCCTTTCCTGTAAAGCAACTTTACAATTTCTACTTCCGACGCATTCTGCCATTGATTGGGAAAAAAATATCGAAAGACAAATCGGCTTACACCTATTTGCCGGAATCGGTAAGAGCCTTCCCGCAGCGTTCTGATTTTGTGCAGATTATGCAGAAATGCGGATTCCACAGCTCCTCATATAAAACATTGTCGCTTGGCATCGCCGCTATTTATATCGGGGAAAAGTGATTTAAAAAACGAACATCGCTGCAATAACAGATTATCAACTTCGTTATTTTCACGAATCACTTTTTAACTTTTTAAATGATGAAAAGAATTGCATTTATCGCAGCATTCGGTATGCTGGTGCTTACCCAATGCACACAGGGACCATCGCGTCAAGAACTGATTACAAGCAACGACAGCCTTCAACGTGTGGTTGTTCAGAAAGATTCCGCCATCTATTCGATAATGGGAACTTTCACGAGTATCGAGAACAATCTACAAGCCATCAAGGAGCGTGAGAATATCATAGCCTTGAACGCCAACGGAAACGAAAGCAAGCAGACTCGCGAGGAGAAGATAAACGAGGATATACAACTGATTTACAAGATGATGTTGCAGAACCGCGAGGAAGTTGCCAAACTGCAGGCACAACTGAAAAAGGCTAATGTCAAAAACAGCGAGATGCAACAGATGATTGCCTCGCTGCAAGACAAAATACAAGAGAAAGACGCAGAAATTCTGAAACTTACCGAAGAATTACAGAACTCGAATCTGAAAATCGAAGGGTTGAACGCTTTGGTGAACAGCATGCAATACCAGCTCGACTCGCTGCGTAGCGATTCAGAGTTGAAACTTGCCACCATCGAAGGACAGGACGAAGCGCTGAACACCGCCTACTACATCATCGGCTCAGAGAAGGAACTGAAAGAGCTTGGCGTACTTGATAAACGCGGCAAATTCGCTGTTGGCAGCAAGAAAGCAAAAGCTGAATTCAACCAATCGGCATTCACAAAAATCGACATCCGCGAGACCAAGAAATTCGATTTGAACGGTGCCAAAAAAGCCACTGTTGTCACCGCGCACCCGCTTGATTCATACACTATCTACGGACAGAAACCTGTTGATAGCCTTGTTGTCAACAACTATTACAATTTCTGGGGCAGTTCGAAATATTTGGTGATTGTGGTGCAATAACCACAATATATACCGACCATAAAAGGCTGCAATCGAATTGGTTGCAGCCTTTTTTGTTGGTTGTTTTCGCACTGATGACACAAAACCACACTGACTTTCACGGCGGATTTTTCTCTAACCACGGAAAACGCGGAAAGCACGGAACGGAGCGCAGCCTGAAGGTTGCTTTGTTTCTAACCAAACGAATCCAAATTGAACCAGATTAAAAAAAACGCCGAAGGCGTGGAATATTACAGGCCGGGGTGTTGACGGGTATTTCGGTGCGGATGCGATAAATCACGTTCCTGCCTTCGCTTATTTTTCCATTGTAACCGATTAATATTATGAACGTTATATAATGCTTGCAAAATAAGCACGCTCAAGCGTGCTTATTTTGCCATGGTTATAATCCATATAATTGTTTTGTTTTGTGCAAAGTGTTTTTACCAACAGTGTACGCATAACACGCTGTGGGAATAAACAGCAATTCTCCACAATTCATTGCGCGGTTCGACATAATTGTCTTTGATGTAACAATAGCTTGCGTCAAACCGTTTTTCGGCATAAAATAAAGCAATGATTCCAATTCTTCGGGTTTTTGCGCATATCTGTCAGACCACTTGATTTCGACAGCCCAAAATGGTTTTTGCCTACCGGCATCAATGCCAACTATATCCACTTCGCCCTGCTTGTTCTTTCCTTCGCGCCAATTGGCGTACGATATGTTAGCGTTACTCCTCGGAATCCATTGCGCGTAAACGGTTGTCTCAACCAATTCGCCAATCTCACCATCTGTTTCCGTAATAGGCTGAAACAGGGCGCATCGCAGCGACGGATTTGTTAAGTATATCTTAAAACTGGTATCACGTTGATAGCGTTTTGCAGTGTCATCGGTTCGGTGAATCACTTTAATAAGAAAAGCGGCCTCCAAATAAGAAATATAACGGCGCAAGGTGTCTTTCCGAACACCCGATTCCTTCGACATTGTCTCGTAAGAGAATTGAGAACCAGAATGATAGGCTATCATTGTAAACACCGAGTTTAACTCTTGCACATCTTGTATGCCGTACAAACTAGGCAAGTCGCGCAAAAGCACCTTGTCTATTATGTCGTGACGGATGAACTGGCCAGGATTCTCCCTAATTTTCTGCGAGAAAACCACTTCGGGATAGCCTCCGTAATTGATGTAGTCGATAAACAACTCGTTAAGACGATTGACATCAATTGTTGCATCAACCTCCACCTCCATATCGTGCCACCCAATATCGGAACGAGTGAGCAAATGCTGATAACCCTTAAGATGAATATACTCGTAGAAAGTCAGCGGCGGCAGACTAAAATCGGTGAACCGACCCGCACCGCTTTCGTTGCTACGCTTTTGCAACTCAGCGGCGGCCGAACCTGATGCCACAAACCGCACATTGCGATAGGTGTCAACCAACGATTTAAGATGAACCTCCCATTCCTTCAGATATTGTATCTCATCGAAAAACACATAGTATGTACTACTATTGTCATCGGACTTGCCCAAAGTTTGCTTGCACAGAAGGAAAAGTCTCTCCAAATGGATATTATTGTATATGGGCGTCTCAACAGAAATATAAATGATGTTTTGCGCTGAAACACCATCATCAATAAGCCGTTGAATGGAATGGTAAAGCATAACTGTCTTGCCAACGCGACGCGGTCCCATAAGCAAGATAGCGCGTTGAATATCAGAACTTTTTATCAACGGATAGAAAATATCCATATACAAACGCGGGGTCATATCGCGGTAAAACGCCGGAATCTCATTTTCATTCCACCAAGGATTGTCGATACGCAAGCGACCGATAATTTGTTTTTCAAGAATCTCCGTGTATTCCATATAAGCACAAGATTTTGATACTAAAATAGCAATAAACGTCCATATAAGCAACAAAAAATATGCTTATTTTGCCATTTTATGCCCAAATAAGAGAAAATGGTGTTATTTTACTCCTTAATTGGATTCCACCGCAACCCGTTTAACCGTGTTGCCAACCTTTACCACATAAATGCCCGAAACGCTGACGGTTATTTCTGAACGGACGCGATGAATCGCGTCCCTACATACCAATTTGCCCATTGCATCGTAAACTAAAATTTCGTTGGTGGCGTTTTCAACCACAATGGTTTTGCCAACGATGTAAATTATTGGTTCTGCGGCGGCATCTTCTTCTATGCCTGTGACGGCACCAGCGGCGAAATAGGCGGTTAGCAATTGGTTGCCTTCAATCACAAACTCGTAAGGGTTGGCGGTTTCACCGTTGCTCCACTGCACAAAATGGTAGTTCTGATAGGGTTTGGCAAGACAGCTCACCATATCGCCGTAACTGTAAACGCCACTACCCGACACCATTCCCATATCGGCATTGTTCTGCGAGAGAACCACATTGTACTGCTCTGGCACAAAAACCGCCTTGTAAGTTGCATCGGCTATGACACGGACGGTGCGCGGGTTATCGGTGCGGCCATCGCTCCATTGGCTAAAAAGGTAGTGCTGGCGCGGTGTGGCTGACAGCGTGGCCTCGGTGCCGCTAACGTATTTGCCAGAGCCGCTTACTGTGCCTCGCGCCGTGTCTGACGGCACAACAGTGATGCTGAATTCCTGTATTTTCTCAAAGTTGGCCACCACCGTGGTATCGCTCTCAATGGTAATAATGCGTGGGTTGGCCGTTGTGCTATCGCTCCAGCCTGTGAAGTAGCAACCTGCGGCGGCTGTGGCTGTAAGGGTTACGGCCGTTCCGTAATCGTAGGTGCCAGAGCCCGTTGCCACGCCCATTGTGCTATCGGCAACGGTGGCCAGAAGACTGTGCGTGTCTATCGCAAAAGCGGCATTGAAAGCCGTATCTTTTTCAACTTCAAACTGTTGCGACAAGCCGCTTGCGCCGTTGCTCCACTCCACAAAATGGCAGTGCGGCTGCGGCAAAGCCTTTACCTCAACGGCTGTGCCGTAAGCAATCAAGCCACCTCCGGTAACAATTCCAAGTTCTTCATTGTTGCTTGTGGCAGCAATATTAAAACTATCAATTGCAAAAGTTGCCACAAACTGCGTATCGCTCAACACCTGCACCGTGCGTGGGTTCTGGCGGTTGCCGTCGGTCCAACCATTGAAATGGTAATGGGCGGCGGTTACAGCGGCTGAAATAATTGCTTTTTCTTTATATTTTATTGTTCCACTACCAGTTACACTGCCCAAAGCCGTATTAGCACTTGTTACAACCAAATCGTATTCGGCTGGCACAAAAACGGCCGTAAACGTAGTGTCACTCGTCAATTTTATGGTTCTCGGGTTGTCTGTAACATCGTCGCTCCAACTATCGAAAACATATCCCTCGTTTGGCGTGGCTGATATTGAATTGTTTGACAGATAATCAAACTCACCGCCACCCGAAACTGTGCCTCGCACAGCAATGTTTGTATTCAAAGTTATAGTGTATTGGTTTATAGCAAATTCCGCTTTAATAACAGTATCTTTTGTTATTGTAACGGTACGCGGATTGACTGTTGAACCATCATCCCATTTTGCAAAATGATAACCATAGTTAGCCGTTGCATAAATCTCAACATCATCCCCATAATGGTAAGTGCCAGAAGCATTTGAAACCGCACCTTGTGCAGCGTTACTACTTGATAATGTGAGAATAACATCATCGGGAACAAACTGTGCAATTATTGTTGTGTCTTTGACAACGTTAATGCTGCGCGGATTGTCGGTGTTTCCGTCATTCCATTGATAAAAAACGTAACCGCTTTTTGCTGTTGCTTTAATTGTTGCTTCCGAATTTCCACAATAAGGTTCACTTGTTATCTCCACGTTACCCTTTTCTTCATCTTCCGATTGAACACTTATTTTATACTGAAAGTCCTCTACATATTTATTGAATTCCCTCCAATATTGATATATTTTATAATTATTTAACGAGCCACACGGAATATGAATATTTGAAAATGGTTGTAGCGAGGAAGTGCTACTTAATTGTGGTGGCATTTGATTTTCAATTATTAGCGCTTGCAGGTTGCTACAATTCAAAAACACGTTGTCACCAATACTCGTAACTGAATTGGGAATTGTAATGGAAGTTAAGCCTGTACACCCTTCAAACGCCCGATTATTTATGCTCGTAACAGAATTTAATATCGTAACTGAAGTTAGATTTTTGCAATGGTAAAAAGTATAAATATCAATGTTTTGACAACCAATAATAACTGTTTTTAAGGATTCGGGAATAAAATTTTCATTCTGTGTATAATGTCCAGCACCAAAAATATAACCAAAACCAGCACCTCCACCCTCGATAAATGATAACTCCATCGAAATCAAATTATTGCAACCGCTAAATGCTCCTTTTGCAATATATGCTACAGTATTTGGAATAGTTATAGATGTCAATCCACTGCAATTTGCAAAGGCATTTTCAAAAATGCTTAATACAGTATATGTAGTCTCATCATCAACAACCACATTGGGAATAATTAAATTCCCTGATTGTGTCGTTTCACCTTGTACTACAGCCACATTATAATAGGAATTTATAATTTTATAATACAAAGTTTGTCCGCTTTCGCATTCTGCAGAAAAATCATAATTGGGCGTTTGAGCCATAGTTTCTACTATAATTAGGGCTATAAATGAGAGAGTTAATAATATGCGTTTCATAGGGAAATGATATTTAGAATTTAATTTTATCATAGATTTTCTCTCGATTTTGAATACTATATTTTTCTTTTAAAAAAGTATACCCATAGTCAAATAGTTTCCTTCTTTTAATCATATCGGCAAAACTTTTAATAGCTTTTTTATCTGAATCCATTTCTTCTTGCATTTGATAAATGCTATACAGAAACCACAATTCAGATTTAGTTATTTGTGAGAACAAGTATTCGAAGTAGAACTCCTTGTCAATTATAGTTTTTGTCTTGTCTATATAATTGATAATAAACTTAATGCTGGCAAACCAAGAATGATAATAAATGTCACACAATCTATCGGTGCTGTTTTTTTTCAATTCTGGCAGTATTACATCATCGTAGTACTCTCGCAAAGCGGCTTCGCCGCACAATTGTTGTTCTGTAAAATGATTTTTGTAATCATCTTCTGATAATTCCCCTTTAGATTGTTTTTGAAGTAATTCTTTTCTTTTTTCTATGTTACTTACTGTATCGCAAAAAGGATATGTAAGAAGGGGTTTAGTATAATGTATAGAATTCAAACAACCTTTGTGATTGTTAAGAAGATTAAAGAAAATAGTCTCAAATTGTTGTTTATCTGCTGTATCGCTTTGGTTTTTGTATGTTAAATAAACCAAAATACAAGCAATGCCTGCTATTATGGTTCCGATAAATCCTCCAAAAACGCCTCCAATAAAATCGCCCAACTCACCATATGATAAACTTCTATCGGCAGAAATATTTATGCAATGGAAAAGTATTTTTTGCCCGTGCAACAGCCAATTATATGGAAATAATAGGGCAATAACTGCTACCAATAAAAAAAATAATATCCACAACCATTTTTTCATATCACTTCTCCTTCCATATCACTTCGTTTCAAAAACAATCTCCTCGCCGTACACAGTGCCAATGGCATTTGTGGCGTAAGCGCGGGCATAATATTTAATACCGTTCTGCAAACCAGAGAGTTGGCTTGTGAACGTGCCAATACCAGAGCCGTCGGTGGTGTGCTGGTTGGCCAAAGTTGGGTTGGGCTGCGTGCCGTAGCAAATGCCTCGGGCGGTGCAAACAAATCCGCCATCGGTGCTAACCGTGCCGCCCAAAGTAGCGGTGGTGGCAGTAATGGCATTGGTGTCAACTGCTGCAGTTGCTACTATGGGCAAGCCGCTTTGGGTGCTGAAGGTGCGTTGCGCACCGTAGGCTGTACCCGAAGCATTAGTGGCATATGCTCGCAAATAATACGTTGTACCTGGCTCTAGGCCTGTAATTCGGCTTGTAAATGTACCCAATCCAAGACTGTCGGTGGTATGGTTATTCATTATTGTGGGTTGCTGCGCAGTGCTCCAGCACACGCCACGCGCCGTAATGGCAAATCCTCCGTCAGCCATAGCCTCACCTCCAGAAGTTGCAGTTGTAGCGGTAATGGAAATAACAGAGTCCGTTATTACTGTTGCCAAACCATCGGCCGTGCGAAATTCAATCTGTTCACCATATGCCGTACCAATACTATTGGTGGCGTATGCCCGCACATAATACACGGTGTTCACGCTCAACCCTGTCAGTTGGCTTGTGAACTCGCCCGGCCCACGCCCGTCGGTGGTGTGCGGGTCTTCGGTGGTGGGCAGTTGAAGGGTGCTCCAACATACGCCTCGCCTAACCACTGCAGAGCCGCCAACTTCGGTAACCGTGCCGCCTGAAGCCGCAGAGTTGGCCGCAATGGCCTGCACTGTTGCCGTCAGAACCGTAGGCGGCACAGGTCCTTGCACTTGCACAACTCCAAGATTAAACTGCTGATTGCCAAACGGGAAACGGGTAAACTGCACATCACGGCTGCCATAGAGCGAGTCGGCCTCAATCAACAGATAATAGTTGTGGTGCACATCTTCGGGCGTCACGGCAATGCTGAAACTGCCGTCGGCGGCTGTCTCCACCACAGTGGCAATGGTTTTGCCATCGGTTTTGCTCACCCGCATCCCCGCCACAGGCTGGCTGTTCTGGTCGTTGATAATGGTTCCCGTGCAGATAGTACTGTCATAAATACCCTCATCTTCAAGACTTTTTATGCAAGAACACAGAGTGCACAGAGAGTACAAAATGCACAGAGAAAACAGAATTCTTTTCATAGTTGCTTTATTTTTGACTTCAGACATCAGACTTTTTCAATTTTCAATTTCAAAACTTAACTCTAACTGCCAATCCCGGCGATACTCGCTCATTATCAGGCAGGACAGTAGGGCAAAAAGCAAATTTGTTTCGCCCTTTATATTTTTTTTGTCCCATTGTTCCTGTACTAATCAGATTGAAAACGTACAATCCGGCTGCCGCACCCCAAATCACATAACTCGCATCGCGCAAGCGGTTGTAGTCTTTGCGAGCACTGCTGAAATCGGCGTAACTTACATCGTCAGAGTGCATTATGTCGAGTTTGTCTTGTGCAGACAGATAACAGAGTGTTCCGGCTCCAACAAGTGCAACTTCACCTGCTAACGTGAGCAAGCCTGCACCATAATGTCGTTTGTCAATCTGCCCTAATCCGGGAATGAATGCAGATTTAATTATGGCAACAGCATTATCCGAACCACGGTATGTTGTAAACTGCACACCAACATTCGCATTTACTGCAGTTTGGCATAATGTATAATAGATGCACTTGCCGCCTCTGCGTTCTATGAAGTAGTCAACTTCTCTAATTGGTATATTGAAGGTTGCGGACAACACATCGAAATTTTCTCCACGTTGTACTGCACGATTGATTTCTGCCATATTAACCGGTTGTCCCAAACGCAAACCTGTCCGTTGAAGCACAAGTCCTATTGCTTGTGTTCGGGCTTCATTTACAGAATTGGCTTCCCCTGATGCCATTTCATATATATAAGTGTTGTTTTTGGGTGAAGGAATAACACCTTCTACCCAGCGAGGCTGCGCCCAAGCACCCGCCGAAACAACCACTAACAATATTGCTAATAATCTTTTTTTCATATTAACCTTCAATAGTTTACAATCCATTTGCCAATCCAATCAGGCGGCTTTCCGGTTTCTTTCCACACAATAAAACAGGCTCTGCGGGCAGAATTCACCAACCCACAAAGCCTGCTATTCCTTATTTAAAGTACTCTTTATATTTCTGCTCAAACTTCTCACGGTCATACAGCAAGCGTGTTTTCTCGTTTTCTGAAAGACCTTTTTCCATTTCCGCAGCCAATCTTTTCTTCGAAATCTGAATGCCAATCCACGACTCATAGTTGCCAGCATCAGTGCGGAACATCTTTTCGCAGAATTGCTCTGCATCGTTCAGCGTGCGCTCAACAGCCATCTGAAATTCACCTTCGATTATTCGGCCAACATCTTCCTGCACAGCACTACCGCCCATTGATTTCCGATAATCTGTTGTAAATCCTTTAACAGTACCGCCCAACTTTTGGTTAATCATACTTTTAGCCGCATCTAATGCCGCCGTACGCGCATTTTGTTGGTTAAAGTTTGTTGCTGTTCCTGACGCACGGAAATAATCGGCATCATCAAACTTCTGACAAGGAATGTCGATTTCTTGGCCACGTCCAGCAGCGCTACCTGTTGCCACTTGTTTCTGCGTTCCGCACGAAACCATCAAAGTTGCCAATGCAACCACCGAAATAAACTGTTTTGCTCTCATAACTCTAAAATTTTAAAAGATTAATTATCAAATTTTTAGCATTTGTTTTTATTCACTCTTTTCCGATAGTCGCATTGTTTGTGAAAGGCAATAAAAAAAGCATAGATTGAAACTTTATCTATGCCCTGGGGTCCTAGGAAAACCCACCTACCCAGATAAGTTCAACCTATGCGAAACGCATAGTGAACCTATTTGTACTGGGTAGGATTCTGCCGTAAAATTTCCTAGGTTTCAGGGCACTCCCAAATAAGCGACTGATGTCAATATGTCTTTAAATCAAAATTTTACCTATTTATTTAACTCCTTTTTAAAAATTACATAATAGTTCAACACACCATTTAGACGAAGTAAACGGTGCTTTGGTTGCGTAAATGTAGGGAAAAATAGACGATTATGTAAAAAGTAATTTTGGGGAAGGGATAGAGAATCCTTTCGATTGCGATTTTTACAGTCTCGCCATAATATCGGCAATAAAACTGGAATCAAAGACATCGAAAGCAAAACAGCGCTTGCCTAAATCCTTAAGTGAGGCACCAATGTGGTAGAGCACCTGGTTGTCGATAATCAGAAAGCGGTCGTGCATAGCTGTGGTGTGTTTCACTTCGAGCAACGGGTATTGAGCGTTGAAACGTTGGACGTCTTGTTCTGTAACAGTTGTTTGTGGATTGGTGTAAATGGTTACCTGAACGCCAGTATTCTTTTTTGCAAAGCGTTCAAGAACTGAAAAGTCAATATAATTATCAATCAAAATAATAGACTGCCGCGCTTGGGCAATGAAACTCTCAAATTTCGCGTATGCATCGAAAATCTGCCCTTGAAAAAATATGCCTTGTGTATCATCAATCGCATAACGGTCCATTCGGTCGAAAAGCTCATCGATGCGCTTGTCGGACTCGATACGGTGCATTTCAAGCGAATCGAGCCGCTGGAAAATCTGGGCGTTGTTGAGAAGGAATTTACGCATTGCTACAAATGCTCTCATAATCTTGATGTTAACATCAACAGCGGTTTGGCTTTTCAATACAGATGAAAGCATAGCGACACCTTGTTCAGTGAAAGCATTAGGCATAACTGTTGAATGTTTCAGCGTGTTGAACCGGTCGCAATTTGCGACCAGTTCGTCTTTCTCCGCTTTATTTAGGGCAAACATAAAATCCGCAGGAAACCTTTCAATGTTTCGTTTCACTTGTTCGTTTAAGCGTTTCGTCTCCACACCATACAACTCGGCAATGTCGCGGTCAATCATAACTTGTTGGTTACGAATCACCAATATCTTATTTTGTATGATTGCTATTTCGTTTGTCATTGGTTTAAACGCAGAGCAAGACAAATGTATAAAAAGTCGAGTGGCAAAGGGAAATGTTTAATTATCGAAAATGTTATGTTTTCTTACGCCAAACAGCCCCCCAAAAACTCTCTACGCTTTCGCCGTAGGTGTCCCGAAATTCATCGGGAAATTCTTATTACCAGGCTCCACTTGTCTGATTTTACCGAAATTTGCCTCATATCGGGCCACATTCTCCTGCAAAGCCATCAGAAGGCTTTTGGCGTGCTCCGGCGTCATAATGATTCTCGATTTCACTTTCGCCTTCGGCAAACCTGGTGCCATACCTGCAAAATCGATAAAAAACTCTGAATGTGAATGTGTTATGATAGCCAGATTTGAATAAATACCTTGTGCAACATCTTCCGACAGTTCGATGTTCATCTGCTTGTTTTGTTCCTGTTCGCTCATATCTTTTTTTTTCAAAGATAAAAAAAATAAGGTTGCCGTTTGGCAACCTTATTCAGTATATACAGATTATCTGTTATTCATCTGCAAATTCGGTCTCAACCTCCTTATGAGTCAAGGCTTCATACTCCGACTTTGAGCCGACGATTATGTCTGAGAACAAACGGGTACCAGTACCTGCCGGTATTTGGTGTCCGACAATCACGTTCTCTTTCAAGCCTTCCATCGGGTCTAGCTTGCCACAGATTGCAGCCTCGTTGAGCACCTTGGTTGTCTCCTGGAACGAAGCGGCCGAGATGAAGCTCTTGGTCTGCAATGCAGCACGTGTGATACCTTGCAGCACCTGGTTCGATGTTGCCGGAACGGCGTCACGAGCCTCAACCAGACGCAAGTCCTTACGTTTCAATATTGAGTTCTCGTCGCGCAGTTTGCGGGTTGTCACAATCTGACCGGCCTTCAGGTTCTCAGAGTCACCTGCATCAGTAACAACTTTCTTGTCCCAAATCCAGTCGTTCTCCTCCATAAAGTCGTTCTTGTTAACCAATTGCTTCTCAAGGAACTTGGTGTCACCCGGGTCGATGATTTCAACCTTGCGCATCATCTGACGCACAATCACCTCGAAGTGTTTATCGTTGATTTTCACACCCTGCAGACGGTAAACCTCCTGAACCTCGTTCACGATATACTCCTGAACTTTGGTCGGGCCCATAATCGACAAGATGTCTTGCGGAGTAATGGCGCCGTCTGACAATGGAATACCAGCACGAACGTAGTCGTTCTCCTGAACAAGAATCTGTTTCGACAGTGGAACAAGATATTTAACCTGCTCGCCGCTGCGCGATGTGATGATAATCTCGCGGTTACCACGTTTGATTTTGCCATAGGTTACTTCACCGTCAATTTCGGCAACAACAGCCGGGTTCGACGGGTTACGTGCCTCAAACAACTCTGTAACACGCGGCAGACCACCGGTGATATCGCCCGCCTTACCAACGGCACGCGGAATCTTCACGATAACCTGACCTTGTTTTATCTGCTCACCCTCGGCAATCACGATGTGTGCGCCAACCGGGATGTTGTAAACCTTTATCTCCTCGCCCGAAGCGTTCTTGATAGATATTGCAGGGTTCTTGGTCTTGTCACGCGACTCGATGATAACCTTCTCGGCAAAACCTGTTGTTTCATCCGATTCCTCACGATAAGTAACGCCTTCCTCAAGATTTACGAAATCGGCCTTACCACTAACCTCGGTTATGATAACTGCGTTATAAGCGTCCCATTCGCAAATCAATGTGCCTTTCTTCACTTCAGCGCCGTTCTTTACGAACAACTTCGAACCGTAAGGTATTGAATGATTTGAAATTACAAGACCTGTATTAACATCGACCAACTTCATTTCAGCCAGACGACCAACAACAACCTCAATATCACCGGCATTATCGTCATGTGCTATAATCGAGCGGAGCTCCTCAAACTCAACGCGGCCGTCATAGCTTGCTGTGATGCTTGAGTCAGAAGCGATGTTGCCTGCAGTACCACCCACGTGGAATGTACGCAGTGTCAACTGAGTGCCAGGCTCACCAATTGACTGTGCGGCGATGACACCCACAGCCTCACCAATCTGAACCATACGGCTGTTAGCCAAGTTACGTCCGTAGCATTTTGCGCAAACACCGTTCTTCGACTCGCAGGTCAAAACCGAACGCATCTCAACTTGCTCGATTGGAGAATCTTCAATTATCTTGGCAATCTCCTCAGTGAACTCCTCACCTGCCTTGATAATCAACTCGCCAGTAATCGGGTGATAAATATCGTGTACCGATGTACGGCCCAAAATTCTGTCGTACAGCGATTCAACTATGTCTTCGTTTTTCTTCAGTGCTGTTGCAACCAAACCACGCAGTGTGCCGCAGTCTTCCTCTGTGATAATCACATCGTTCGACACATCGACAAGACGACGGGTCAAGTAACCAGCATCAGCAGTCTTCAAAGCGGTATCGGCCAAACCTTTACGTGCACCGTGAGTAGAGATGAAGTACTCGAGCACGGACAGACCTTCTTTGAAGTTCGCCAAAATCGGGTTCTCAATAATCTGACCACCCTCAGCACCTGACTTTTGC
>JAFZWI010000072.1 GCA_017617355.1 Salinivirgaceae bacterium
CCTTCTCGCTCGAGAAGGTGAGCAAGGCGGGAGCGAGGTTCAATCCCGAAAAGGCAAAATGGTTCAACGCACAGTACATTCGCAAGTGCGACGATGCTAAACTTGCTGAATATCTGATTTCGATGCTTGCCGAGAAAGGCGTTTCGACAACACCTGAGCGTGCCGCCAAGGCCGTTTCGCTGATTAAGGAACGCGCCACTTTCCCGAAAGATTTGCTGCCGCTGACCGAATATATGTTTGTGGCGCCAAGCCAATACGATGAGAAGTCGGTTGCCAAATTTTGGAAGGCCGAAAACGTTGAGAATCTGAAGAAACTTGCGGCCAAACTTGCTGAATTCGACAAGATTACCGCCGCCGAAACCGAACCTGCCGTTCATCAGTGGATTATGGACAACCAAATGTCGATGGGACAGTTGATGAACACCTTGCGCATCGCCATTTTGGGCATCAGCCAAGGTCCAAGCATTTTCGACATCTGCGAGTTCATTGGCAAGGATGAGACGCTGAAGAGGATTGATAAGGCAATTGCGGCAAACGCATAATGAATTGATTGTCAAAAATAACGATAAAAAGGTGCGACTTTGTTGCACCTTTTTTTGTTAAAGATTGTTTCAAATTTGCCGCGTTTCTATCTTTGGCGAAAATCTTTGAGCAATGAATTTTCTGTATCCAGCAGTTTTGTGGGCATTGACGGCGTTGGCCATTCCTGTGGTCATACATCTGTTCAATTTTCACCGATACAGAATTCTGCCGTTTAGCAACACTCAGTTTATCAAGGCAATACAAGCCGAACATCGCAGCCGTTCAAAGGTCAGGAATTTGTTGTTGCTCATGTTGCGAATTATGACGATTGCTTTTTTGGTGTTGGCTTTTGCGCAACCAGTTATTCATCAAGGCGATGAAGAAAAGGCTGATAATCCGCGAGTGGCTGTCTATATCGACAACTCGTTTAGTATGGATGCCGACGGTGAGTACGGCACGCTGATTGAATGGGCGAAAACGCGGGCGTGCGAGCTTACCGAATCGTTTCCGCCAGAAACAGAATATCTTTTGACAACCAACGAGTTGAACCGTCAGCAACAGCGCTGGGTGTCGCGCGAGCAGTTTGTCGATTGGGTGCGTCGAGTGCAGTCAACGCATATTGTGGCGGATATTGATGAGATAATCAACCGTCAGCAAATGATTGATAGCGACACATCAAGAATGCTTTACTCGTTTATTTTCAGTGATTTGCACAAACCGGCGTTTTCGTCATGCAATGCAAAGCCGCAAGCCCGTCAGCATATTTTTCTGATTCCACTGCGCAACGCTTCGCAAAACAACATAGCCATTGATTCTGTGTGGTTTGCATCGCCCGGACTTTATGTCGGGAAAATAGAGGAGCTTACGGTGCGTATTCGCAATTATGGCGATAATGCGTTGCATAATACTAATATCCAGCTTTTTATAAACGACACGTTGAAAAACTCCGCGCCATTTTCGGTTGAGGCAAACTCTACGGTTGATGTCAAATGCAGCTTTCTGCACACGAAAAACGGTTGGAACAGAGGTCGTGTCGAGATTCAGGACTTCCCGATAACTTTCGACAACAAACTGTTTTTCAGTTACAATATTTTGCCTAAAACCAACATTTTACGCATAACATCGAAAACCGCGACCGACTATTTTGCGACGCTCTACAACGCCGACAGCGCAATCAGCTACACACGCTTGTCGCCATTGAATGTTGTTGCTGATAAAATTGCTGATTATCAGATGATTATTGTCGATGCGTCCGAACTATCGTCGGGATTGACCGAGAACATTGTGAGGTTTGTAAAAAACGGCGGAACGCTTGTGCTGCTGCCGTCGGCCAAGCAAAACAACGAGGTGCTGCTGGCTCAAACCAAAGGCCCGCAGACATTAGGGTGGACGAATAACGAAGGAATGGCAGCCTTGCTCAACACCAAACACAATATTTTCCGCGACGCTCTCGACAGCCGTCAACGCGACTACACTCTGCCGACTTACAAAGGTTATTTCAAAATGAGGGCTAACTCGCGTCAACAAATTGAAAGACTGTTTGATACAGAGTCTGGTGATTTGCTTTTCTTCGATTATAAATTCGGAAACGGAATGGTTTTCGCCTCGACGATGCCTTTCGACATCGAGCATACCAACATTATGACACATCCCGTTTTTGTGCCGGTGTTTTACAATATTGCTCTGCAAAGCACAATGGCGACGCATATGTTCACCACTATCCGTCAGCCAATGCAAGTGTCGCTGGGCGCGGCAAGCGGTTTGTCTT
Organism: Salinivirgaceae bacterium; assembly: GCA_017617355.1. Taxonomy (GTDB): domain Bacteria; phylum Bacteroidota; class Bacteroidia; order Bacteroidales; family SZUA-534; genus RUG13583. The sequence goes on from JAFZWI010000072.1 coordinate 2,291, forward strand.
CAATTTCGATTACTAATGCCGAAGGAAAAACGATATATCCTCACAGACAGGAAACTGGTAGTGTCTCAACCATTTATCCTGATGCTACCGATTTGTCGGCAGGAGTGTGGTCAGCACGATGCGGCAACGATTTGGTTGGCGAGTTGTCGTTCAATTTCGACCGGACGGAATCGAGCCAAAGTTACTTGACAGACGATGAAGGATTGGAATATTTAGTAAATCAAGGCTTTAAAGTGGATGTGGTCGATGCCGGCCCGGCATTCGCCCAAGTCGTCGCCATAAGCGAAGTGCGTTTGTGGTGGCTTTTTGCATTGCTTTCGCTAATATGCCTGATTTTGGAAACACTTATTATTCGTTTGAAAATCTTGTGATTAGAGATAAAATGGTAGAGATATGCGCTTTGGCATCGGGAAGTAATGGCAATTGCTATTATGTTGGAAACGAGAGTGATGCTGTGTTGATTGATGCAGGAATCTATTACAACCGACTGATAGAGAGGGCAGAAGCGGCGGGTGTCGATATTGACAAAGTCAGGGCGGTGTTCATCTCGCACGAGCACACCGACCATGTCAGCGGCGCTTACGGCATTGCCAAGCGGCTCTGTCTGCCATTCTATTTCACCCGAAAAACGTTCAACAACACCCGCGGCCAGTTCCGTCCAGCCGATGTGCGCTACTTTGAGCCAGGCGATGTCTGCGATGTGTTCGGCATCAAGGTGCACACGTTCAGCAAACGCCACGACGCATCGGACCCGTGCAGTTTTGTGATTGAGACCAACGGCCGCAAGATTGGCGTAATGACCGATATCGGCATTGTCACCGAGGCCGTTACCGACCATTTCTCACAGTGCGATGCCGTCTTTCTTGAATCGAACTACGACGAGGATATGCTTTGGCACGGCTCGTACCCGTATTATCTGAAGCAACGGGTGGCGTCGGAAGTGGGGCATCTGTCAAACAATCAGTCGGTTGAACTTGCCAGCAATTTCGCATCGTCCAACTTGTCGCACATTTTCCTTTCGCACATTTCCGCCGAAAACAACACCATTGAAAAGGCATTGATGGCATTCTCGCAAATTGCTCAAAATGTGACGGTTTTGCCTACATCGCGCCACGCGGCATCGGAGGTGGTGAGGCTGTAGATGTTGAAACTATTCTACTTCAACTTATACTCGTAATTTGTGAAAATCTTCTTCACTTTCACAAAGTAGATTAGTGTGCCGATGGTGGTGAGGGCAGCAAGCGTGTCAGAAACTGGCATACTCAACCAAACGCCGGTGAGCCCGAGACCGCCAACATGCGGCAGAATGAGCAGTGCAGGAATGAGGAAGATGAGTTGGCGCGTCATCGACAAAACAAGGGCGATTTTTGGACGGCCGATTGATTGGAAGAAGTTGCTCGTTACCATTTGGATGCCGACAATGGCAAAGGCCGCAAGTGCTATTCTTAAGCCGTATGCAGCAAGTTCGATAAGCTGTTCGTCAGTGGTGAACAGCGATGCAATGAACTTCGGGAACAGCTCGCTGGCTATAAATCCGAGGATTGTCACCGATGAGCCGCAGACCAACGTCAGTTTGAAGACCTGTTTTACGCGGTCTAGGTTGCGGGCACCGAAATTGTAACCAGCAATCGGCTGCATTCCTTGCGTGAAGCCGGCCACAACCATTGCAATCAGGTTCAGCAGACTATTGATGATGCCGAATGCACCAATGGCGAAATCACCGCCATACTTACCAAGACTTCGATTCATTATCACAACTACCATGCTGGATAATAGCAACATAACAAAGTTCGGCAGACCGATTGAAAGAATGTTCGACACAATTTTGCCCTTCAGCCGGAAGCAGCCTGGAACGAAATGCACAGGCTTGTCGTGCTGGGTGAAATGGCGGAAAACAATGACGGTGCCGACAATCTGCCCGCACAGCGTTGCCAACGCCGCGCCACGGATGCCCCAGTGGAACACGAAAATGTAAATTGGTGCAAGTGTGATATTTATGGCCACAGTTATAAGCGTCACGTACATCGATTTTTGCGGGAAACCCGACGCGCGCATAATGTGGTTCAGTCCTAAATATATGTGTATAAGTAAGTTGCCGATGAGTGCGATTTCCATAAACTCGTGGGCGTATGGCAGCGTCATCTCGCTCGCGCCCATAAGCATCAGAATATCATCGAGGAAAATATAGCCGATAGTTGATGTTATGATACTCAATATAATATTGAGAACGAATGCGTTACCAAGTGTGCGTACGGCGTCTTCGTCGTTTTTCTGGCCAAGATAAATCGAAACCATTGTGGATGCGCCAACGCCTATCATTGCGCCAAATGCGGCAAAGAAGTTCATCAGCGGAAGCGTTAGAGCGAGTCCCGAAATGGCGTACGGTCCTACGCCCTGACCGATGAAAATGCGGTCGACGATGTTGTAGATTGATGATGCCGCCGTGGCGATGATTGCCGGCAGCGAGTATTGGAAAAGCAGGCGGCCGATGCTGTCGGTGCCGAGCGATTGCGTTGCGTTGTTTGCTGACATTGTGTTTCAATAAATCGCGCAAAAGTCCGAAAAAAAACTTGAATTTAGTGTTCAATCCGCTTCAAATTATATCTTTAGCCACCGATTTTATTTGGTAAGACAATTTTTAAAATATTGATATTATGAAGATTAGAGAAAATTCAGTAATCAATTATATCGGCTGCGACGACACCGATTTGGACCTTTTTGAAAACCAATATGTTGTGCCCGAAGGCATGGCGTATAACTCGTATCTAATTGATGATGAGAAAATTGCTATTACCGATACGGTTGACATTCGTAAGAGTGCCGAGTGGCAGACAAACCTGAAAACCGCGCTCAACGGCCGTAAGCCCGATTATTTGGTGGTTCATCATCTTGAACCCGACCATTCGGCTAACATCGGTTGGGTAATGGATACTTTTGCCGATTGCAAGATTGTTTGTTCGGCTAAGGCCGCTGCGTTTCTGCCGCAGTTCTTCGGAACCGATTTTGCTGGTCGTGTAATCACTGTCAAAGAGGGCGATATGTTGTCGCTTGGCGCTCATACTCTGCAATTTATAATGGCTCCGATGATTCACTGGCCCGAGGTTATGGTGTCGTATGAGCAGTCGGAGAAAGTGCTTTTTGCCGCCGATGCTTTCGGAAAGTTCGGTGCTCTCTGCAACGAGACCGATGACTGGGCTTGCGAGGCTCGCCGCTACTATTTCAACATTGTCGGCAAATACGGTAATCCAGTTCAGACATTGCTGAAGAAAGCCGCTGCACTCGATATCCAAACAATCTGCCCGTTGCACGGCCCGATTTTGAAGGAAAATCTTGGTTATTACATCGATTTATATCAAACGTGGAGCGCCTATCAGCCTGAAACAAAAGGCGTTTTCATTGCATACGCATCGTTGCACGGAAACACAGCCAAAGCTGCCGAAGAACTTGCCGCAATGCTTGAGGCGAAAGGAGAGAAGGTCGCCATTTCCGACCTTTCGCGCGCCGACATTGCCGAGTGTGTTGAGGATGCTTTCCGCTATGACCGTATGGTGCTTTGCGCCTCGTCGTACGACGGTGGAGTGATGCCTCTGATGCGAGATTTCATCTGCCACCTGGCCGACAAAACTTACCAGAAACGAAAGGTTGCACTGGTCGAGAACGGCACGTGGGCACCGTCGGCAGCACGCACAATGCGCGCTTTGCTTGAGCCTATGAAGGAGATAACCATTGCCGACACGGTTGTTACAATCAAGACAATGCTCACAGCTGACAGCCGTGCGGCTTTGCAGCAACTGGCCGATGAATTGACGCGGTAAGTTGTTGTAAGTGATAAACAAAAATCCCCGAATGGCGGTGCCGTCCGGGGATTTTTTTGTTGTTGTAAAATCAAATTATTCTTTCTTGTTTTCTTCTCGTGAGGCTTTAATCGCATTTGTGACATCTGTTGTCAAGCCGAATGTACCCACAACATTTCCATCGATGTCAAACAGCGGATATTTCGATGTGGAAGTGTATATTATTGTATCCAAACGATGTTCTTTCTGAATTTGGTTCAATATTGGTTTCTTTGATTTAATAATTTGTTGCTCATCGTTATAGAAGTGTTGGGCGTCATCTTGGCTGGCACAGAAATCGAAATCGCTCTTGCCTACCACATCTTCGTATGAGTTTGCATTAACCAAGCTCAAGTATGATTTAGAAACGCGTATGAATTTACCTTCCAAATCTTTGAAATAGATGTAATCATTAACGTTATCCATGAGCGAATCCATTAGAACCTGTTCTTTGGCCAACTCCTCGCGCATGGTAGTGTTCTCTTCCATTTGACGGCGCAAATCTTCTTGAGTGGCTTGCATCTCCTCAAGGTTCTGCCGCAACTCTTCTTCCTGCGATGTCAAGTCTTCGCGCTGTAACTGGCTGGCTTGTAGCAACTTGGCTGTCTTTTCGGTAACTTTTACACTCGAAACGGTTGAGGCTATGCTCTCGCCGAGTTTCTCAACAAAATCAATCTCGTAAGGTTTCAATTCGTTGAACGAAGCAATTTCAATCACGCCGAACATCTCATCGTTGAGGATGCAGGGAACAATCAATATGCAGCGCGGATTGGCGGTCCCAAGTCCCGATGTAATCTTTACATAATCTTCCGGAACCTCAGTCAGATAAATGGTTTTCTTCTCGTAGATGCAGCGTCCTACAAGGCCTTCGCCCACGCGGATATCCTTTTTCATGTATTTGTCGCGGCCGTAGGCGATAGCGGTAACCATTGAGAAGTAAACATCTTCTTCGTTGTCATTGTTTATAACAAACAGTGCGCCTTGGTTCACTTTCAGATAGTCGATAAGGTTCGACATTATGTTGTAACCCAGCGACTTCATGTTGTTCTGGTCTTTACGCAGAATATCGCCGAATTTTGCGATTCCCTCAGTGGCCCAATTACGCAGTTCTTCTTCGGCTTTGCGTTTTGACTCAACCTTCTGGCTTTCGACAAGGCTGTCGCGCATCTGAATCAGAGCGTCGCCTAGGCGGTCTTTGCTGCCCAAGGTGTGGAAATCGGTCTCAAACTCGCCTTTGCCAATGCTGAGTGCGAAATTCTCCGACTTGCGGATACCGTCAACCACCTGATTCAGTGATTCAGCCATATCTTCAAGTTCGTCGTTTGTTTTTATGTTGAGGTTTTCGATACTCTCGGTGTCGCCAACGGCAAGTTTATGCAGCGCTTTTGTGGTGCTTTTGATTGAGCTTGTGAGATTTTTTGTAATGAACACAACAAGGAATACCAACAGCAGAAGGCCGGCAATTGCGATAATCATCGATGTGCGCAGAACACCAGTTGCAGCTCGTGCCACGTTTGCAACGGGGAACGTCAGAGCCAGCGACCAGTTGCAGCCCGCGCTAACGTTGATAGGGGTGAAGTATGTGCACATTGACACACCATTCTGCTCAAAAGCGTTGTTCAGATAGTCGCCGTGGGCAATTTGTGCGTTCATGGCGTTGATGGCTGCCGTGTCGCTGTAACCCAAGGTGAATTTTTTGTTTATGTTGTCGAAGATGCTCGAATAGACGACTGTGCCTTCTTCGTTAATCAAATGCTTGATAACTTCTTCGTTGAAGAATGCCGCCACTTTTTTTGCCAGCAAATCGAAATCGCTGATTTTGAAAGGCTTGCAGACAAATCCGCATATCTCGCCGTTTTGGTAGATTGGCGTGCTAATGTTCATAAGCCATTGTCCGTTGCTTTCGTATGGTTTGAATATTGCTGTGACCGTGCTGCTAAGAACATCGGCGAACTTGCTTTGGATGGCATTGTCATTTACGCTGAAGTTGCCGTTGTTGGCTTGCAGAAGCACCCATTCTTCGCTTTGATAGTCGCTGTCAGCGTAGAAAGCCGATGGAAGAATCAACCAATATGTTTGGTCTTTAGCTGAATTGAGCAATGTCTCTTTAAAGAATTCGCGGCTGGCTGAGTCGAGTTCACTCTTGTTGACCGATAAGATGTTGGCCAATGTGCGCACATTCGATTGGTGTTCTTGCAGTACAATCTCGGCATGCGCCGCCGACCGTTCCGACAGCAGACGGCTCATGTGCCCGTTGTCGAATTCCGACTGATTGGCGAATTTAATGCCTGTAACTGTGACAAGAACGATGATGTATACCGAAAGCGGAATCAGCACAAAGAAGCTGATTTTTTTGCTGATGCTCAATTTTATCTTCATATAACTGTGTTTTATACGCAAAAATTACAAAACGCATAAAAGTAAAACACCTCAGTTAAATATCCAAAAGGAATTTTCGGGAAAATGATTGAGGATGGTTTTTATTGTCTCTAACCGATTTTGTCCGATTTAAACCGAATTTTATCCGCAAGCGGATATTTCGGATGCCGCTACGCGGAAAATTTTTAGAAAATCGCATTAAAAATTTATAAAAAAATTGATTTTTAAAATTTTATAGAATTCTGTTTTCAAATTTTCTTTCAATTCCGCCCGACATGGCGCGGCATAAAACACGTAGAGACGCGCCTTGGCACGTCTCTACAATAACAAATTCTCAATTATTTATCAATTA
>JAFZWI010000073.1 GCA_017617355.1 Salinivirgaceae bacterium
ATGGCCCGGCTGACAACCTGCCACTTGATATGCCTAACGACGAATGGCTATTTGTCAAGAAAACAATGGATTATATTGGAGAGTTGGCTTTCACACGCAGCTACGACAGCCTTAATCTCACAATCGGCAAAATCAAACGCTATCAGGAGAAAACCGCCGCGGCTGTGTTGCCCTCGGCTGGCAAAATGCGTGCCGAGCGTCTTTACAACTCGTTGAATATTACCAAGATGCTTTCGATGGCTCTCACCACTGCGGGCATCATTATCTTTATCTTTTACATTTTCAAACTGATGCGCCGCAAGCCGGTTGGCCGGACAATTACTGTTGCGCTCAATGTGCTAATGGGATTGTTGCTTGCTTACAATCTGACAACCATTGTGTTGCGAGGGTATGTCGGCGGTCATCTGCCACTGTCGAACGGCTTTGAGACAATGCAGTTTATGTCGGCTTGCGCAATGGCTTTAACGCTGTGTCTGCAACGCCGTTTTGCGCTGATGGCGCCTTTCGGCTACATTGTTTCCGGCCTGACGCTGATGGTTGCCGGTTTTGGCGAGTCGAATCCGCAGATAACCCATTTGATGCCGGTTCTGGCCTCGCCGCTGTTGAGTATCCACGTCTGCGTTCTGATGCTGGCCTATACGCTACTTGCGTTCACAATGCTTAACGGTATTGCCGCTATTGTGGCTGGCCGAAACAATCCCGAACAAGTTGACACTCTTTATGTTGTTAGCAAACTGATGCTCTATCCGGCGCTATTTCTGCTCACAACGGGCATCTTCATCGGTGCCGTTTGGGCCAACCAGTCGTGGGGCCGTTACTGGGGATGGGACCCCAAGGAAGTCTGGGCGCTGATAACAATGCTCGTCTATGCAATGCCGCTGCACCCGTCGCTTTTCCCGCGTCTGCAGAAGCCGATGGCTGCTCATATCTTCTTGATTGTAGCCTTTTTATCTGTGCTGATAACCTATTTCGGTGTAAACTTCCTGCTTGGCGGAATGCACAGCTACGCATAGGAGAGGGGCGTTGGAGCTTATTTCACATTGAAATTCAGCAATTCACGGTCGCCGATTTTAGCCACTAGATTGTCACCAATCTTGACAGGGCCAACTCCCGAAGGCGTTCCTGTGAAAATCAAATCGCCAATTTTAATGGTGAAGAAACGTGATACATAAGCAATTATGGCATCAAACGAGAAAATCATATTGCCGCTGTTGCCCTGTTGAACCAACTGCCCGTTTTTTTCGAGCGAAAAACAGATGTTGTTCAGGTCGCCAAGTTCCGATTTGCTCACAAAGTTACCAATTGGCGCAGCCCCGTCAAAGCCTTTACTGATAGTCCATGGCAACCCTTCAGCCGAAGCCTGCCTCTGCATATCGCGGGCGGTAAAATCAATGCCAATGCCAATCTCATCGTAGTATCGGTGGGCGAATTTCTCTGGAATATTTTTCCCGAGTCGGCTTATCTTGACAACAAGCTCAAGCTCATGATGAATTTCGTTTGAAAAATCAGGGTAAAAAAACGGCAGATTGCGTGTAATGAGTGCCGTTTCTGGCATCAGAAAAATAATGGGTTCCTTGGGCACATCGTTTCCAAGTTCCTTAGCATGATTGACATAATTTCGTCCGACGCCAATAATTTTCATAAATGCAGATTATTGTAATTTGTTTATGTTCAACAAGTTTGCAAACGGCAACTTTCCCCGTAGAAACTACGCATTTTCCAGTTTAATGCGAGTCAGCACACGTTTAGTATAAAGAGGGAATGCCGAGTTTAGAATCCAGCCATAATAGCCAGGGTCTTTCTTAAACGCCTCTACAACCGACATTCCTTTGTACTTTCCAAAATTGAAAGTAACCTCACCTTTATCATTATAAATAAGTTGGCCGGCAAAATCAGCATTCTTATTGTGCGACGAAAACTCCGAAAGAGCATCAATATCATTTACAATAGGTTTCGATTTTTTGCCATGGTCATCATATTCGGCATCTTGATACAAGTCAAGCTGTGCCTTTAGCACATCATAGGTGGCGCGAATATCGGCAGCCGCACCATGCGCACCTTCCAAATCCTTGTGGCAATAGAACTTATAAGCCGCTGTCAAATCGCGGCGTTCCATTTTGTGGAAGATGACCTGAACATCGACGAACTTGCAGCGCGTAAAGTCGAACTCGACACCGGCACGCTCAAATTCCTCGGCAAGCAACGGAATGTCGAACTTGTTGCTGTTGAATCCGCCCAAATCGCAACCATTAATAACCTGCACAAACTGTTTTGCAAATTGTTTGAAGGTCGGAGCGTCTTTCACATCTTCGTCGGTGATGTGGTGAACAGCGGTTGCCTCTTCCGAGATGTGCATCTCAGGATTGATGCGGAACACTTTCTGCTCCTCGGTACCGTCAGGGAAAACCTTCAGATATGAAATTTCGACAATGCGGTCGGTGACGATGTTCAGACCAGTTGTCTCCAAATCGAAGAAGACAATCGGGCGTTTCAATGATAAGTTCATTTTGAAAAAATTACAACGAAGCTAAGATTTCTTTCACTTTCTGTGCCACAACGCGGCTCTCGGCTTTTCCGCTTAACTGCTTGTTAGCCATGCCCATAACCTTGCCCATGTCTTGTGGACCTTTTGCGCCCACGGCTTCGACAACCTTGCGAACTTCGGCCTCGATTTCTGCTTCGCTCAGTTGTGCCGGCAAGTATGTCGATATCACTTCAGCCTCAAACAATTCTTTGTCGCTCAAATCGTTGCGTCCGTTACTTTTATACAATTCGGCTGATTCCTTGCGTTGCTTCACAAGTTTTTGAATCACCTTCAGTTCAACATCTTCCGACAAGGTCTCCGATGCGCCTTTTTCGGTTTTAGCCAGCAAAAACGCAGCTTTGATAGCGCGCAATGCCTCAAGTTTTTCCTTCTCTTTGGCCAACATGGCCGTTTTTATGTCGTTCTCGACTTTCTCGTATAAACTCATAATTGTATGTTTTAGAATTGATGCGTAAAAGTGCTAAAAAAGTTGAAATGTGAAAATTGAAATTTGAAAGTTGAATGCTGAAAAATGATAGGGAAGGAGTTGAGAGTTTTTTTCTTGACGCAAAAAAAGCCCCACGGAATGCGCGGGGCTAACTTGCTAGTTTGCTTTCGATTATCTGTTATCCAACCGTCCGAAAACGTTTTGCAGCAAATTAGACACGCGTTGCGACGCGTCGGTGCGGATGCCTTTCTCCTTGTCGGCTACTTTCACAAACAGACCGTCGAGTGCCTTGGCTGTCACATATTCGCCTAAATTGGTGTTTACGGCTTCAAATGATTCTACCTTGTTGATTATCTCATTGTTAGAACCCAAAGCCAATTTCAGTGCCAGCATGGCCAACTGACCTTTGTTCGTGCCTTTAAAATCGACTATCTTGTTGTAATACTGAGTGAAACCAGCCCATGCGTCGTTCAGGGTGCGTCCGCCAACCGATACTTGGTCGAAAGTGTTGGTAACCACACGTCCGAAAGTGACGGTCAGTCCGTCGTATGTCTTGGCGCGCAGATACTCGGTTGCGGCGTTTTCGGCTCCAAAGAGTATGTTCTCGCCGTCGGCAATTGTCATGCTTGTGATGGCTGCTGCGAATATCTCAGCCGATTCGGGAGCGGCTGTCTCAGCGGCCTTGTTCATAAGCGACACCAGTTCTCCCTCGTTAAAAACGTTGGCACCCATAGCCTCCAAAAATGTTTGTCCGGCATCGGTTTTAGCCAACTCCATAACTGCCGAAACTTCCTGAGGCACACCAATTTTCACTGCTGCGTCGTTTAAATATCCGCCTTCATGTCCCAGGTTGGTGGCGGCTGTTTTTGCTCCAATAGTCAGTGCTTCTTTCAAGGCCGAAACGGTATCGAAACCTCCGTCGGATTCTGAATTAAAAAGTTCCTCGCACGATGTGAATGTGATGGCAATTCCCAGACTCATGGCTGCCAAAGCTGTTCTTTTAAATGCTGATTTCAGTTTCATGTTCAATTATTTCAAATGTTAAACTTCAAAAATGATGGATTATCAGTTATATCCATTCAGTATTCTCGTTTCAAAAGTAACATAAAAATTAATCGGGATTTAAAATTAGGGAATTATCAATTGAATAAAAATAAAAAAGCCCGACTAACTATCCGTTAATCAGGCTCTTTGCGGTGCGGACGAGACTCGAACTCGCGACCCCCGGCGTGACAGGCCGATATTCTAACCGACTGAACTACCGCACCAATTTTAGAACGTTGCCATTCTCTCGAAAAGCGTTGCAAAAGTAGCGCCTTTTTTCATATTCGCAATAGCCTGCAAATCGTTTTTGAAAAATATTTTTTGCGGTGCGAATAAAAGATTGTCATTCAATACAGAACAGTGTCCATTCTCTCATCCAGACTCAGCTGATAATCGTTCCCACAATATTCCGTCGTCCGCCGTAGTTGCGGAATTCGCACAGATATATTCCTTGCCAGGTGCCAAGATTCAGCTTGTGGTTGGTGATAGGAATGGTGACCGACGGGCCAATAATGGCGGCCTTAATGTGAGCCGGCATATCGTCAGCGCCCTCGGTGTCGTGGGTGTAGTTGGGGTCGCGTTCGGGAATCAGCTTGTCGAAGACATATTCGAAGTCGGAGCGCACCGACGGGTCGGCATTCTCGTTGATTGTCAAAGCCGCTGATGTGTGCTGAATCATCAGGTGCAACAGACCGCTTTCTGGCAACTCGGGTATATTCTTGACAATTGTGCCGGTTATCAGGTGGTAGCCGCGCTGATAGTTGGGCAGTGTGATTTGAAATTGTGTTACCATAGTTATATTGTTTTATTGTCAAATTTCATTTCTGAAAACAGTTGTTAAGATAAGCAAATAATGTTTTGCGAGCAATAAAAATCGAACATTTAAGTTTATTTTTGCGGTTTCAATAAGCATTTGGTGAAAAATCTTTTAGTCGCATTTTTATTGTTTCTGACAGGCGCCTCGGTAGCCCAGACCGGCATCTTCGGCAAGGTTACAAACCAGTCGGGCGAGCCGCTTGAATTTGCCAATGTAGTGCTTAAGGGCAATACTGCAGGTACTACAACCAATGAGCGCGGCGAGTATGAACTGTCGATTCCGGCCAATCAATCTATATATGTGTCGTTTTCTGTTATCGGTTATCAGACTGAATGGGTGCAGGTTATGCTTGCCCAGGGACAGCGCCGCCGCATTGATGTCACGCTGACGGCCATTTCGCAGGAGATTGAACAGGTTACGGTTGAGGACGTTCAGGTGCGCAACAGCACGCTTACGCGATTGAATCCGAAGGTGATGACCGTGCTGCCCGATGCGTCGGGAAGTATTGAAAGCCTGATAAAGACGATGCCGGGTGTGGTATCGACCAACGAGATGAGCTCGCAGTATTCGGTGCGTGGCGGCAGTTTCGATGAGAATCTGGTGTATGTCAATGGGATAGAGGTTTATCGTCCGTTTTTGGTTCGCTCGGGGCAACAGGAGGGACTGAGCTTTGTCAACAGCGATATGGTGTCATCACTTTTGTTTTCGGCAGGCGGATTCGATGCCAAATATGGCGACAAGATGTCATCGGTGCTCGACATTAAATACAAGCGGCCCAACGGTTGGGGTGGGGCGGTGTCGGGCAGTTTGTTCGGCGGCTCGGTGATGCTGCACGGCGACAGTTTCGGCCACAGGTTTCATCACATTTCGGGCTTGCGCTACAAGACAACCAAATATCTGCTTAATTCGCTCGAGACATCGGGCGACTATGACCCGCGATTCCTTGATTTTCAGACATATCTGTCGTTCGACCTGACAGACCGCATCGAGCTTGGTTTCCTTGGCAACTGCTCCACCAACGTGTATAACTTCAAGCCTCACGACCGCCGCACCAAATTCGGTCTTCTGAATCAGCCAATGGAACTGCGCATGTTCTTCGAGGGGAGCGAGAAAGATGCCTTCTATACTTACACAGGCGCCCTTTCGACCGATTTCAAGGTGAACGACGATTTGCGCCTGAAACTTGTGGCGTCGGCTTTCAGCACGCATGAGAGCGAGACGTTCGATATTTTGAGCGAATACTTTATAAATGAGATAGATAACGCTATTGGAGCCGACACCTACGGCGACAGTGTCAATACGGTGGGTATTGGCGCATTTCGCAACCATGGCCGCAATTACTTGACGGCCAGAGTGCTGAGTGCAGAGTTCCGCGGAATGTGGAATGTCGAGCGGCATTTTCTGAATTGGGGTATAACGGGCATCCGTCAGAGTATCGACGACAATCTGTCGGAATGGACCATGATTGACTCGGCCGGATATACGCTTCCGCTATCACCTTCATCGGTTGAGATGTTTTACAGCCTGCGGGCGAAAAACAAGGTGGAGTCAAGCAAACTGACGGCCTATGTACAAGATGTGTTCTCGTTTCTGCTTGACTCATCGGATATGCACCTAACGGCCGGCGTGCGCGCCACCTACTGGGATTTCAACGGCGAACTGCTTGTGTCGCCGCGTGTCAGCCTGTCGTACAAGCCTAACTGGAAGCGCGATGTGGTTCTGAAATTGTCGGGAGGATACTATTACCAGTTGCCGTTTTACAAGGAAATGCGCCAGACTAATGGTGTGATTAATAGAGATATAAAGGCGCAGAAATCAATCCATTTTGTGGCTGGCGCCGATTGGAATTTTACGGCTTGGAACCGTCCGTTCAAATTCATAACCGAAATCTATTACAAATCGCTTAAAGACTTGGTTTCGTACCAGATAGACAATTTGCGCACCATTTATTCGGGGCACAACGATGCTGACGGCTATGCCATGGGTATCGATATGAAAATCAATGGTGAGTTTGTGAAGGGCGTCGATTCGTGGTTCAGTCTGTCGCTGATGCAAACTGAAGAGGATATCCGCAATGATGTGTGGGTGAAAACCGATGACAACGGCATTAAGTATGAGACATATCCGGGTTACATTCCGCGTCCGACCGACCAGCGTGTGAACGTGAGCGTTTTTTTCCAGGATTATTTTCCGGGCAATCCCGATTATAAAGTGCATCTGCAAATAAACTATGGCTCAAAGCTGCCGTTTGGTCCGCCCAACTCGCCCCGTTATCTGGCTACAGGCCGCATGAAATCGTATCAGCGTGTCGATTTGGGATTTTCTAAAAGTCTGAAAAACAGCGAGCGCACCTATTCCAAAAATCACATGTTCTACTATTTAAAGGAGGCTTGGGTTTCAGCCGAGGTGCTTAACGTTCTCGACCGCGGCAATGTGGCTTCGTATGAGTGGGTAACCGACTATGGCAACCGCCAATATGCCGTTGAGAACACACTTTCGGGCCGTCGGTTCAATGTTAAGCTGTCGGTGAATTTTTAATTAAGAGCGATGCTGACGATGAACGTAAAGAAAAGATTATCAGCCCGGCTGCGAGCTTTCAAAATCTGGCAGAAAACTGGCAACAGCATTTGGGTGAACACCCGCACCGAGCGCGAACAGAAGCGGCGCGGATTCTTCCATGGCGCGTTCGACAGCATTCCGTTCCTCAACGACGAAGCCAAACGCACATTTGTCCACCTTATGCTGCGTCCGGGCTATATGATTCGCGACTACATCAGCGGCAAGCACGACAATTATATGGCTCCTATTGCCGCGCTTATTATCTTTTACTCGTTTTTGGCAATGTTGACGGCGGTGGTAAACCCCGATTTGGTGAAAGAATCTGGTGGTCTGCAAGTGAAAAATGACAGCACGACTACAGTTCTCGACGATACTGTCGCGATAAACCTCTTGCCTGGTGTTTCGAACGACAGCGCCGAACACCATAGTATATCTGTTACGCTCGATTTTGACGATGACGAAGTTGATTCAGAAAATCCCTATGTTTTATGGGGATTCCGCACCGGCAAAGCTGTGTGGCGCGGCTACGAGCTTTTGCACCTCGACAAATATCCCGATAAGGTGGACACACGCTGGAAGGCGTCGCTGGCGGCGTTTGAGGCTACAATGAGCAGTCAGGGCGTGACAATGTTCATAGGCGATTTGTTGCTATTGTGGGCGGCCATTTATATTGGTCTGCGCCGAAAATACGGCATTCGGTTGGCTGCAGCGGCCTCAATGTCGGCCTATATGCTCTGCCAGATTTGCTTCCTGAAAATGTTCACGTTGCTGTTCACTTTAGGACATTCTGTTGATGCAGGATTGGCGTTTGCCATTATAGTCTTAATTATTGATTATCACCAAATTCTGAATGTCAGCTATAAGCGTAGCATTTGGCTCTCTGTTAAAACAGGATTGCTATTCACTGCATGTTTCCTTGCGTGTGCCCTTTTGTTAGTGGCTGTTGTGGCGCTAGTGGTGAGGTGAGGACAAGTTACAAGTAATCAGGCACTTGTTTATTTATGCCTAACGCTGACGCTAACGCTAACACTAACCCCCAACACCCAATCCCGATAGCTATCGGGACCAACACCAAAAATTCTCTCAAAATCCCCGTTTCGTATACAGCAACCCCCGTTTTGTATACAATTCAAAATTGGTGATTGGCGGCCACCTATTTTTGGCACCAGAATCAAAAAACAAAAATGAATATGAAACGGATTTTATTTCTTGCAGTTTGCTTAATGCTTCAGAATCAGATTGTTGAAGCACAGTCATTCACTCAAAACATTAGAGGCGTGGTTTTCGATGCGGCGTCAGGAACGCCAGTGCCGTATGCCACTGTTTACGTTGAGGACCAGCCGACACAGGGTGCGGCAGCCGACACCGCAGGTCGGTTTGTGATTAAAAACGTGACCGTTGGCCGCCATACCGTCATTGTTCAGACAATCGGTTACGAACCGCTGATAATGAAAGAGTTGATGGTGTCGTCGGCAAAAGAGACATACATTGAGGCAGGTCTGCACGAGTCGGTGACAGCGCTCGACGAGGTTACGGTTCGTCC
>JAFZWI010000074.1 GCA_017617355.1 Salinivirgaceae bacterium
AAGGCGTTTGAGAACACGGGCAAGGCCGAGCTTGACGTGTCAGGCCTGCCGCAGGGCTCGTACACTCTCAGAATAATGATAGACGAGACAGTGACAACCAAACAGGTACTGAAATACTAAGTGCCTGACGATATAACAACCACGGGCTCCTGACACAGAATATGTGCTGGGAGCCCGTGAAAGTTAAAACACCATAATACAAATTTAAAACTAAACATACGATGAAAAGGATTCTGAAATTGTTTGTGGCTTTTGTTATAATGCTGACAGCCACAATATCAATGGCCCAGAACGGTTTTAATTATCAGGCGGTTATCCGTGATGCCGACGGCAACCTTTTGGCAAACAAGACCATATCGTTACGCATCTCACTAATGAACGGTGACAACACTTTATACATTGAGGAGCAAACAGTAAACACCGACACCTATGGCGTGACCTCGGTAGTAGTTGGCTCTGGCAGTGTGAAAGTCGGCTCATTTGCGAGTGTGCCCTGGAGCAGCGGCAACATCAGCATGAAGACAGAATTCAACCCTGACCCCGAAAACAGCTCTACGTTTGAAACGGTTGGCACAACCCGGCTGCAGTCGGTGCCGTTTGCCGAGTACGCAAAAAAAACCAGCGCAGTTGAGAATCCGAATAAGATTCAAATCGCAGCCGATGCTTCGGCCGACGACGACGAGGTGCTGTTCTCGGTAAAAGACAAGGAGGGCAATGTGGTGTTCGCCGTATATAATAGCGGTGTCCGCGTGTATGTTGACGACACCGACGACGGCAACAAGGCGGCAAAAAGCGGATTCGCCGTAGCCGGCCGCAAGGCCAATAAAGATGGTGAGAACCCATACTTTTCTGTAAACACCTATGGCACGCAAGTCTTTGTTGACGAGGGTGACGACAAGGCGGCGAAGAGCAAATTCGCCGTGGCTGGCAAGAAAGCCAAAGGTGGCGACACCTTGTTGGTTGTCAATCTTGAAGGCACAAAAGTCTTTGTTGACGACGACCCCACCGAGCCTGGCAAAGCGGCAAAGAGCAAATTCGCGGTTGCAGGAAAGAAAGCCAAAGACGGCGAGGACGACAACTATCTGGTTGTGAACAAGGCCGGCACGCAGGTCTTTGTAGACGAGGATGACGACAAAGCGGCAAAAAGCAAATTCGCCGTAGCCGGCAAGAAAGCCAAGGGTGGCGACAACTTGTTGGTTGTCAATCTTGAAGGCACAAAAGTCTTTGTTGATGACGACCCCACCGAGCCTGGCAAAGCGGCAAAGAGCAAATTTGCGGTTGCAGGAAAGAAGGCCAAAGACGGTGAGGACGACAACTATCTGGTTGTGAACAAGGCCGGCACACAGGTCTTTGTTGACGAGGGCGACGACAAGGCGGCAAAGAGCAAATTCGCTGTGGCTGGCAAGAAAGCCAAGGGGAGCGACACCTTGTTGGTTGTCAACCTTGAAGGAACAAAAGTCTTTATTGACGAAGACTCAGGCAAGGCTGCCAAAAGCAAGTTTGCCGTAGCTGGCAAAAGCGCCAAAGGCGATAACCCAAACTATCTTATTATAGACTCCGACAGCACCCGAGTATATATTGACACTGACGATGACGGCAAGGCTGCAAAGAGCGGATTTGCTGTGGCTGGCAAAAGAACAGCCAAAGGAGGCAACGCCGACATCTTGAAAGTCACAAAAGACAGCACCCGCGTATATGTTGACGGCGGTGGTGCCAAGAGCGGTTTTGGCGTTGAAGGCAAAAGCGGAGCAAGTGGCAAGAGTGGTTTTGCAGTTACCGAGAAAGGCGCCAACGGCAATGCTGGCTATATGAACGTTACCTCGGAAAACTTCTTTGCTGGTTATAATGCAGGACGAAGCAATAAACCAAGTCCGCAATATGGGAACTACTCAGGACATTATAACACATACATTGGCAATAATGCGGGTGCTTCAAACGCCGATGGCATGAGAAATATTATGATTGGAGATGAAGCCGGTGCAGAAAGTGATGGAGGAATGAACAATGTCTTCATTGGTAATTCGGCCGGAAAGGTAACCACAGGAGGCAATAATGTTTTTGTTGGAAGAGAAACAGGATTAAAAAACACATCTGGCCGCGAGAATGTGATGGTAGGTACGTATGCCGGATATAATAATATCGATGGCGGTCAAAACGTTTTCATTGGTAATCAGGCTGGATATCGCAACACCAGTGGTTCTAGCAACATTTTCCTTGGCGACGATGTTGCTCTACATAACACCACAGGCAAACGTAATATCTTTATGGGATGTGAGACTGGCGAGAACAACACAACTGCTAGTGACAACATATTTATGGGGTATCGTGCCGGATATAAAAACGGTTTAGGTTCAAAAAATATTTATTTGGGTAACAACGCGGGATTCTCAATAGATTGGTACGAGAGCCATGCAAACATATTAATGGGAGATAGTGTTGCATATAGTACCAAATCAGCCTCTAACAATGTTGTTTTAGGAACCAATGCCGCACACAATACAAACGCAATGCATCGTTCTATTATAATTGGCCATGAGGCTGGTAAAGGAACAGCAGAATCACTGCATACAGATGATATATTTATTGGCACAAAGGCTGGTTACAGTAACAAAGATGGTGTTTTCAACGTGTTTATCGGAAATGAGGCAGGATACAGTAACACTTCCGGCAGATACAATGTGTTCTTAGGCTATTTTGCGGGTCATAACGACACCACTAGTAACAACATCTTTTTAGGTAATTTTGCAGGACAAACCCACAAAACCGGTAGCGATAATGTTGTTTTGGGAAATCGCGCCGCTCAGTTAGCCGAAGACATGTCAAGCTCTATAATAATCGGAACAGAAGCAGGTCTGCGCACAAAAGGAGGCTTCACTGATATTTTTATAGGTAATAAAGCAGGTTGGCATAACACTAAAGGTCGGGATAACGTGTTTATGGGAAATCAGGCTGGTTTTTATCACACTGAAGGTGTATCCAATATTTTGATTGGTCTTGCCGCAGGATTTAATGTTACAAAAGGTAATAGCAATATATTTATTGGAGAGCAGGCGGGTCCTTCCGATTATAGTAATGGATTATGTAGCAATAATATCGCTATTGGAAATAACGCGGGGTATGGCTTGAATAATAGCAGCGTAAAAAACATATTGTTAGGTGAAAGTTGTTCTACTTATGGAAGCACAAATATTGTTATAGGTCATAATTCAAAAGTCATTGGCAGCAACAATGTTGTTTTGGGTAACGACATCGACTTAGGTCGCACACAACTTGAAAATTCTTTGTATTTGGGCGATTATATTGTTGGCTCTCCGGAGAATGAATGGGAAGGAGGTAAACGGTTAGATATTCTCAGTTCAATGTTAATATATAACGATTTGCATTTAGCTGGAAATGTTATAGGAAGTTTGGTTCCTTCATCCAAGAGTTCAATAGGCGGCGTGTCATTGTACTACAATTTAGGCTCGAGCAGCAATAGGTGGAGCACAGTGTATTCATCATATCTCAATACCGATTGGGTTTCAAGCAATTTGAGACCTGTTAGCTCCAATTATTATACTTTAGGTTCTAGCAGTTACCGGTGGAAGACTGCTTATGTTAACAGTATCGATGTGTCATATCCCACCACCTCATCCAGTTCACAAACAACTTCGGGCTTCAATGTTTTGAATATTCAATCTTCAACATATCCTGGCGCTGACTATGTAATGAAAGGAATAAACAGTGTATCGGAAGGTAAACGAGACAATTATGGCAAATACTATGCCGTTTATGGTGAGCATAGAGGGAAAGGGTACTATAATTATGGCGTATATGGATATGCGCACACCACTGCGGCTGATAATGGAACGGTTTATGGTACTAATTATGGAGTGTATGGAAAAGCTGAAGGCGGCACTGAAAACTGGGGTGGATATTTTGTAGGTAATGTTTATTGCTCAACAGGCAATTACAACTCATCAGATGCACGCTTGAAAAAGAATGTGCAAACCATAGATGGTGCGTTAGACAAGGTGCTGAAATTGCGTGGCGTAACCTATTATTGGAAAAACCGCGACGAGGTGGCTGCGGTCAAAGGTGTTTCGGCTGACAGCCTTGATTACGGCTACGATGACAAAAAACATATTGGTGTGATAGCGCAAGAAATGGAGAATGTATTCCCCGAATTAGTTAATACTGATGGCGAGGGCTTTAAATCGGTCAACTATTCTAATCTTACCCCAATCCTTATCGAGGCCGTGAAAGAGCTGAAAGCAGAGAAAGACGAGCTTGAGGCCAAAGTTGAAAAACTGGAAAAGATGGTTGAGGAATTGATGAAGAAACAATAGGGAAACAATGTATTCATAAATGAAAAAACTATTAAAAATAACGCTGTTAGTCATTGTCGGACTGATTGTATTAATTGGAGTAGGTGCATGGAGCCAATTCGGATCGCTTATCAAAGGCGCCATGTCGGCAAAAAAGTTGGACGATGGTTTGTATTACATTGAATACAAGGGCGATGACGGTTTTAGCGAGCTGATGAGAAAAGGCGGATGCGAGAGTTCCAAAGCACTGATAGAGCACATAACCAAATTTCTGTCGAAAGGATATTACACCTTGCCCACAGCCAGTCAGCAGCAAACGCCTTACGGATGCTCAACTCTAACGGCACGCACTCCCGAAGGAGATGTTCTGATGGGTCGCAATTTCGATTTCATGTCGGGCGCGGCAGTTATTCTGCATTCAGTTCCCAATCAAGGCTATGAGACCATAACCACTTTCAATGTGGAGTTTTACGGTTTCGGGGAAGGCTGGCTGCCAGAAGGGTTTGCCAACCAGTATATGGCGCTTTCAGGATTGTTTGTGGCTTTGGACGGCATCAACGAAAAAGGCTTTGCCATGGCCGACCTGATGGCTGGTGACACCGTTACAACCCACCAGCGCACCGACAACCCCGACCTCACAACCACAATGGCTATCCGCTATCTGCTTAACAATGCCGCCAACGTTGACGAGGCTCTCGAACTGCTTGCCGGCATCGACATGCACTCCGACATTGGCTCAGCGCACCATTATGCCATGGCCGACGCAACAGGCCGCAGCGTAGTGGTTGAGTATGTCGACAATCAGATGGTTATTACTGAGACGCAGGCTGTTACCAACCACTATCTGTGCGACGCCAAGCGCAATATTGGTTTGTATGCCAACGACCTTCGTTACGACCAGCTCTGCGAGCAATACAACAAGGCCGGAGGCGTTATGAGCCGTCAAGCACTAACTGAAGCCATTGAATCAGTGGCTCAACCCACCGATGGCGATTTCTGGGGCACTCTCTGGACTGTGGTTATGGATCTTTCGAACCCGTCAGTTACTTATTACTCACGCCGCCATTTCGACAATCCTTTTCATTTTGCAATAGGCAAAGAATGATGACCAGCGCGTCAACGCTCTTATAAAAAACAAAAACGCCGGTTTGCTTTGCAAGCCGGCGTTTGATTTTTCCGTTTGGATTCTTATTCAGCGCTTTCTTCCATTACAGGTGCTGTAGCCGGGAAGTTGTTCTGCTGCATGAATGGGTCAGCAGCCTCATCAATCTTCTCTTGAATGACACTGCTGTTTGTGTCAATCTCGCCACGGTTGATTGATGCTGCGGCAAGAATGCAAAGAACAAACAATGTTCCTGCCAAACCCCAAGTGAATTTCTCAAGGAAGTCGGTTGTCTTGCGAACACCCATTACCTGATTCGCACTTGCAAAGTTTGCGGTCAAACCGCCACCTTTTGAGTTTTGTACCAGAACAGTGAGTATAATCAGAATACAAACCAAGAAAATAAGAACGGTGATGATTGTAAACATTTCCTTAAATTATTTATTGTTAATGATTTCGTTTATTTCTCTAATTCGAGCCGCAAAGTAAGGTTTTTTTTGTGGATATTTCAAACATAATTTTTCGTAAATCAGCAACGCTTTCTCGTAATGACCTTGCGACACATTAATCTTCGCAAGTGTTTCAGTCATAAGGCCGGTGTCGTTGGCTGAGCTGTTATCTGAAATATTAATGTCAACCGTTGTGTCCTCCCCCGCAGAAACTGTCGTTTCTCCTTGATTTTCACCCATTTTACTCATAAGCGACTGCTTGAATCTTGTTTCAGAGAATTTGTCAAGCAGTTCGTCCTGGTGCGATTTCTTGGCATCGGAAATCTGTGTGTTTGCGTAACCCAGATTATCCAACTTTTTCTTTTGTTTTGCTGCAGCAGCAGCCGCTTCAATCAGTTTGTCCAATTCCGACTTTGCCTTCTCGGCCGCTGTCAGCCGTGGCTTGAATCCGGCGGCAGCCTCAAGTGCGCGGAAATCGAAGAATTCCTCCTCCACAGCCTTTTGCGACGGCTCGGCATCATGCTTTATTATGACGCGCTCGTTGAGAAGGAAAAACAGTTTTGTGCGGTTGGTTACAAAAATCGCATTCTCACGCAGAACCTTGTCGTAGTTGGAATATCCCTGATTACGGAAACCCTTGACATACAGCATTCTGGCAGCCTGAAAAAATGGGTATTCCTTAACCATTCCTTCAATCTCAGCAAGCTCACGGTCGCCCAGATTCTCGGGGCTTCGCATATATGCCAATAGTTTTTCCTTATTCATAACATCTTAACAATCTACCAGTTGACAACCGATTTTGTAAATATGTCGTCAATCAGGTCCTCAATTATCAACGACACCAACTGGTCCTCAACATCCGACAGGCTGTTTTGGCTATCGTAGTCTTGATAGCGCGAGAAGTTGCTGTCGAAATTCGCCTTGGGGTCTTTGTTGTTCACAAATTTGACTTTGACCGATATTGTAAGCCTGTTCTGCGAGGCGATATCGCCGCTTTTAATAGCGACAGGCTGGGTGTTGTAGTCGGTTATTGTACCTTCGAAGTAGAGGTCGGCGTTCTCGTCACCAATCTTAAGCGACGTCTGGTTTACAAACTTATCTTTCAGTGCCTCAGTTAAATCGTTGCTCAGCGAGGGATTGACAAGCGGAGCCATGTTTTTGAAATCGGCAATGAAAACCGTCTTGGCGTCGGGTGGAATCGAAGCTCCTGTAAACGAATACTTTACCGAGCATCCCGACGTCAGGGAAATTATTGATATGAAAAGCAGCAACTTGCGCATTTAAGTTATAAGTTCTTAAAGTTTTGAGTTATAAGTTTTTAAACTTCGTTTATAATTCAATCATTCAGTTAATCAATCATTCTGTAATTATCTCTATTCCAAATTGTGCTCTCTGATTTTCCGGTAGAGCGTGCGCTCCGATATTCCCAAGTCCTCGGCGGCGTATTTGCGCTTGCCGTTGTGCTTCTGCAACGCCTTGCGAATCATCTCCACCTCCTTGTCCTCAAGCGACAGCGACTCCTCCACAAACTCTTCAGTGTCCTGAATATGCGATGCCGGATGCTTATCGTTGTTGTGAGTGATAATTATCTGCGGCTCGTCGGCATTGCCAAAGTTGGTCTTGTTGTCGGAGTAAATGCTTTGGATGATACGCGCATGGTCTTTCGACAGCTTCCCGTGGTCGCCGTTCTGCTCCATTAGGTCGTGCACCAGCCGCTTCAGGTCGTTCATATCGTTTTTCATATCGAAAAGCACCTTGTACAGAATCTCGCGCTCCGAGGCGAACGACTGCTCGTCGGAGTGGCCGAACACTGCCGGCAGATGAGTATTCTCACTTTCAGGCAGGTAGCGGCGCATTGTCTCGGCTGTTATGGTGCGGTTTTCTTCCAGAATCGATAATTGCTCGGTAATGTTTTTAAGCTGACGGATGTTGCCTGGCCAGCGAAAACGCTCGAGCATTGCGCGGGCCTCCGGAGTGAGTGTCAGAGTCGGCATGTGGAAACGGTCGGCAAAATCCGATGCAAACTTGCGGAACAGCAAGTGAATGTCTTCAACGCGCTCGCGCAGGGGCGGAATCTTGATTGGCACGGTGTTGAGGCGGTAGTATAGGTCCTCGCGGAATTTGCCTGTTTCCACGGCCTCCAGCACATTCACGTTTGTGGCGGCCACCACCCTCACGTTGGTCTTCTGCACCTTCGACGAACCGACACGGATAAACTCGCCACTCTCGAGCACACGCAGCAGACGCGCCTGGGTTGGCAACGGCATCTCGGCCACCTCATCGAGGAAGATTGTCCCGTTGTCGGCTACCTCAAAATAACCTTTGCGGGCCTCATGCGCACCTGTAAACGCGCCCTTCTCATGCCCGAATAGCTCTGAATCGATTGTTCCCTCAGGTATGGCGCCGCAGTTCACGGCAATATATTCGCCATGCTTACGCGAACTGTACTGATGAATAATCTTCGGAAAATTCTCCTTACCTGTTCCGCTTTCGCCCGTAATCAGCACCGTGAGGTCGGTTGGCGCAACCTGAATGGCGCGCTCAATGGCGCGGTTAAGTCCTTCGGTGTTGCCTATTATTCCGAATCGTTGTTTGACTTGCTGTAAGTCCATATCTCTTTTATTAATATGACAAAATTACATTAAATGTTGAAATATTGTCCGATTAATACGAAGGCATTGATTATGATGTTGCGGAAAACTACTGTTTTGCAGCCTATTGATAGTAGCTTTTCAGATTTCGTTCAAAAATCTTCTTGTTGACGGCATTCACCTGACGGATGACGCCCTGCATCAACTGCATGCGTTGGCTTATCTCCTCTTCGGTCAGTTCCTCTTGATGATTAAACACTACATTGTCAATCTTGTAACCTTCATTATCGAGCGTCATGGCCACGGCTGCGCCAAAATCGTCGAAGATGATGACTGACGGAAGGCTGTTCATCGAGTATTTGATGATTGATTTCGAAACAGCACCCTGAATCAGCGTTATCTGGTCGATACCCAGATAGTTAGACGCCACAAGCAACCTAATCATATCGATAATGGCCACCTTGTTGGTTTCGCCGGCGGCTATAAGCTGCTCATATTGCTTCTGATTGGTGTTCAAAAACAAGTCGATGAACGATTTTGGCAGCAGACGGATGTCGCCCAACTCGCCTTTCTTCTCTTTCAGATAATATTCCTTTTGAGCAAGCTTCTGGTTGTCAGGACAATAATATTCCCATTTGCAAGTCCGTTTATAGGATTCGGTCATCGGTTTTGGCTTCCAATTTGATTTCGGGCGGCGGTAGAATGGCGAATAGAGATTCAAACTTTTCGATTCAAGGCTGTAAATCAAACAATTAATAAAATGAATATATCCACCGCCTATCTCACCGTGCAATGCGCTCCACAAGGTTGTGGCGCGGACGGTATCGGAGAATCTGACGGTTGTATCATCGCCAAACGTTTCCAACCTTTTGTCTTTCAGTGCACCAACAAAGTCGGGGTCGAGAGTGACGGGATAGTAGGTTACCTCCTCCTCGCCCACGGCCATTTGCGGCATTGCCGATGTTGAATGGTAAAGTCCGCGCACATCGAGAATTGATGTCGAGTCGTTGCTGAAAGTAATGTGTATGTTGAAATCAGCGCCCCACCGCATCGACGAAATTTCGTTGCGCTGCGCCATAACCATTGCCGGTAATATCAATAAGATTGCTATTATTTTGATTTTCATATCATTCTATTTTCGCCTTTAAGAATAAAAATGTTAAATGTAGTTGTGCGAATGACGCTTGTTTTTATAAAAATATGTAACATTCGCAAACGCTTCGCATCAAATATTATAGCACCAGTCGCCGGTGTTTTTGACATAGACGTTGCTCTTGTTCAACACTATCGAGAATGGCTCGATGCTGTCGGTGAGCCAGACGTTACCGCCGATTGTCGAGTCGTGGCCGATGATTGTCTTGCCGCCCAAAATGGTGGCGCCGGCGTAGATAGTCACGTTATCCTCAATTGTGGGGTGGCGCTTGACGCCTGCCTCGGCCTTGTCGACACTTAACGCGCCCAATGTAACACCTTGATAGATTTTCACATTGTTGCCGATAACGGTTGTCTCGCCAATGACGATGCCTGTGCCGTGGTCGATGCAGAACGAGTGGCC
Source organism: Salinivirgaceae bacterium (assembly GCA_017617355.1). Taxonomy (GTDB): domain Bacteria; phylum Bacteroidota; class Bacteroidia; order Bacteroidales; family SZUA-534; genus RUG13583. The sequence continues at coordinate 10,005 of JAFZWI010000074.1, forward strand.
GATGGTGGCGGCAGGGTGTATGTCGATGCCCGTTTTGCCGTGTGCGTACTCGGTGAAGAGTCGCGGCACAATGGGAATGTTCTGCTCATAGAGCTGATGTGCCAGACGATAGGCCACAATTGCGTAGAATCCCGGATAGGTCACCATCACTTCCTCAATCGATTCGGCAGCGGGGTCACCGTTATAAATGGCCGTAGCGTCCTCAATCATACGCAGATAGAGCAGTTCGAGCGAGTTAGAGAAGGTCTCAATCTCGTCTTGAATCTGCTCGTCGGTGAGCGACAGTTGTGAAAGAACCTCTTCCATAAGGTGGCGCATATCGTAGTAGCGCGCCTCGGTCGATTGGTCATCGTCGCAAAGGATTGGAAACAGCAGATTGATGGTTTTTGTCAGCAGCTGATGGCTGAGCGACTGT
>JAFZWI010000075.1 GCA_017617355.1 Salinivirgaceae bacterium
CCCTGATTCCGCTTGTGAAACAGAAGGTTAAGGCCATTATCTGCCTTGGCGTCGACAATACGAAGATTCACGCCGCCTTCGACGGAGTTGTTGACCACATCATCGACACACAATCGATGGAGCAAGCCGTGAAATCGGCCTACTATATGGGCACCGACGGCGACGCCGTTCTGCTCTCGCCCTGCTGCGCAAGCTTCGACCTGTTCGAGAACTACGAAGACCGCGGACGGCAGTTCAAGGCAGCGGTTAGAAATTTATGATTTAAGAGTGAATTACAAGGTCATTTATGTGTTGACGATATACAACAAGATAATTAATGATAATCTGAAGTCAAAAAAGGACTCAAAGCTCACTGCTCAAAGCTGATAGCTGATATGAAAGAGAAGTTCCTGAAATATTTCAAAGGCGATACCACAATCTGGATAGTTGTGTTTCTGCTGTCGATTGTGTCGATTCTGACTGTCTATAGCGCGACGGGCACATTGGCATATAAGAAAATGGGCGGGAATACGGCTTTTTACCTTATCCGGCACGGCAGTTTCCTTTTCTTTGGAATCTTCTTGATTTGGATTATCCACCGCATTCCATACCGCATCTACCACCGGCTGACAATGGGTTTTCTCTATTTAAGCGTAGGGCTTCTGATATTCACCCTTTTATGCGGAGTCAACCTCAACTCGGCTTCTCGTTGGGTGTCGATTATGGGCGTTCAGTTCCAGACATCCGATTTGGCCAAAATAGCCATCATCCTCTACATCGCTCGTGTGTTGGGCAGCAATCAAGACAAGATTGAAGACCCCAATGCTGCTTTCTGGCCGATTATCAAATGGGTGGGCATCATCTGCCTGCTTATTTTCGGAGCCGATTTCTCGACATCAGCCATGCTGTTTGGCATCTGCTGCATATTCATGTTTATTGGCAGAATTGAAATAAAAATGCTTGCCAAACTTATCGGGTGCATATTGGCTGGTTTTGCAATACTGCTGGTGCTTGCCTACACAATTCCGCCGATTAGCAAAATTGGTCGCGTGGAGACAATAAAAAGCCGAATAGAGAGCTTTGTGGGCATTGGCGAGCACAACGACGCCGAACACGATTTTCAATCCGACCACTCAAAAATGGCCATCGTAAACGGCGGCATCATCGGTCAGGGGCCGGGCAACAGCACTCAGCGAAACTTCCTGCCTCACCCCTATTCCGACTTCATCTACGCCATCATTGTCGAAGAAACAGGCCTCATAGGTGGCGCAACTGTACTTGCACTGTATCTGATTCTGCTGCTGCGAGCCCGAAAAATTGTCAAAAAAAGCTTGCGAACGTACCCTGCGTTTTTGTGTATCGGGTTGTCGTTAAGCCTTGTGGTTCAGGCATTTTTCAATATGGGCGTAGCCGTCAACCTTTTCCCTGTTACAGGACAGACTCTTCCGCTTGTGAGCATGGGAGGCACATCAATCGTCTTTACCAGCATATCGATAGGAATCATCTTGAATGTAAGCCGATACGCTGAAGGCGGCGATTTGTACGAACCACAAATGATTGATAATCCGAATAATAATTCATAACAAAATGGAAACTAAACGATTCATAATAAGCGGTGGCGGAACAGGCGGACACATCTTTCCGGCCATATCAATAGCAAAAGCCATCAAGCGGGAGTTGCCCGACTCAGAGATTCTGTTCGTTGGAGCGCACAACCGTATGGAAATGGAAAAAGTGCCGGCCGCAGGTTTCAAAATCATCGGTCTGCCGATTGCCGGACTGCAACGCAGTTCCATCACCAAAAACCTAATGTTCCTGCCTAAACTAGTGGTCAGCCTGTTCAAATGCCGCAGCATAATACGGACATTCAAACCCAACGCCGTGGTTGGTGTGGGTGGATATGCCAGCGGGCCGCTGCTTTGGACCGCACAGAAAATGGGCATTCCGACACTAATTCAGGAGCAAAACGGATTTGCCGGCCTTACCAACAAACTTTTAGCCAAACGCGCCAAAAGCATCTGCGTGGCCTATGACGGAATGGACCGTTTCTTCCCTGCCGAAAAGATTGTACTCACCGGCAACCCTGTGCGCAAAGATTTGCAAGACATCAAACTGAACCAGCCTGAAGCTTACAAGTTCTTCAATCTAAGCCAGAACAGTAGTATGAAGACGTTGCTTGTTGTTGGCGGCAGCCTTGGCGCACGCACCATCAACGAGTGCATAGGCAGCAACCTTGACCTGCTTATCCGCAAAAAGGTGCAAGTGATTTGGCAAACCGGAAAAACCTACTACGACCAGGCTCTGGCCGAAGCATCGCAGTACAACAATCCAAACATTCACGTCTACCCGTTCATCAACCGTATGGACTTTGCTTTCTCGGTGGCCGATGTGATAATATCACGCGCCGGAGCAGGAACGATTTCGGAGCTTTGCCTGGTTGGCAAGCCTGTGATTCTGGTGCCGAGTCCCAACGTGGCCGAGGACCATCAGACCAAGAACGCGCTGGCACTGGTGAAGAACAACGCCGCCCTAATGGTTTCCGACAAAGATGCCGCCGACACGCTTGTGCCTGAGGCCGTGAAATTGATTGAAGATGACGAGCAGCAGGTTCGTCTGCGTATAAACATAAAGAAAATGGCTTTGCCAAATGCCGACGAAGTCATTTGCAAGCAAGTGCTAAAAATTGCATTATGAAGAAGTTGACCGATTATAATAAAGCGTTTTTTGTAGGCATCGGCGGAATCGGAATGAGCGCCCTGGCCCAATGGTTCATGCGCACCGGCTACACGGTTGGCGGCTACGACCGCTCATCGTCCGATATCACCAAGCGCCTTGAAGCCGACGGCGCGCTGACAACTTTCGAAGATGATACAGACACCATTGCCGATGTGTTCAAAAACGATGTTGAGCGGACACTGGTGGTTTACACCCCGGCCATACCGGATGATAGCGAGATTCTCAACTTCTTCAAAACCAACGGCTACGATGTTGTAAAACGCTCGGTGGCGCTGGGCATCATTGCGCAAGACAGCTATGCAGCCTGCGTGGCTGGAACTCATGGCAAAACGTCGATTTCGACAATGACAACCTGCATCTTGGACCAGACGCAGATAGGTGTGAACGCATTCCTAGGCGGTGTGAGCAAGAATTTCAACACCAATGTCGTCATCAAGCCCGAATCGCCGTGGGTGGTGATTGAGGCCGACGAGTTCGACCGCTCGTTCCTGACGCTCTACCCTCACATTGCGCTCATCAGCGCTATGGACGCCGACCACCTCGACATCTACGGCAACAAAGCCGAGGTTGAGAAGGCTTTCGCAAAATTCGTCGGGCAGGTAAAACACGACGGAGTGGTGATTATCAAAAAGGGTGTCAAGCTCGACCACAAGGCTAACGAAGGCGTAAAATATTATTCGTATGCGCTTGACAGTGAGGCTGATTTCTATGCGAAAAATATTCACATCGAGAATGGTGAGTATGCCTTCGACATTGTGACGCCCAACGGCGTGATTACCGACATAAAACTTGGCATGCCGGCGCTCTACAACGTTGAGAACGCCGTAGCGGCAACGGCCGTGGCCACTTTTGCCGGCGCTTCGGAAAACGAGATTCGTTTCGGCTTGGCCGGATATGCCGGTGTGCGCCGCCGCTTCGACATCCGTTTCAAAAACGCCGACCTTGTGTTCATCGACGATTACGCACATCATCCCGAGGAAATCAAGGCCTGCCTGCGCTCGGTGCGCGATTTCTACCCAGGCCGCACCGTAACAGTGATGTTCCAACCGCACCTTTACTCGCGTACGCGCGATTTTGCCGATGAGTTTGCAGCCGCCTTGGATATGGCCGACCGCGTCATCATCACCGACATCTACCCTGCTCGCGAGCTGCCGATTGAAGGTGTTTCGAGCGAGATGATTCTAGAGCGTATGAAACTGAAAGACAAAATGTTCTGCCCGTTCAGCAAATTAAAGGACGAGGCTGTGAAAATAACGTCGGGTGTGTTGCTCACAATGGGCGCAGGAAATATCGACACATTGATTGAACCGATACACCAGGCGATGATAAAGTAAGTTATAAGTTGAAAGTTAATAAGTTATAAATTAAAGGCATAAGGTAAATGGGATTTTGTAGGGACGTCATATTATGGCGTTCGGAAAATTGAAAATCAACAATCGAAAATGAAAGAGAAACTGAAGAACATATTGATTTGGTTGTTGCTTGCCGGATACACCGTCACGGCCGTTGCACTCACCGACGCCGAGTACAAAAACATACGCGTAACCGGTGTGTCGGTAAAAATAGACGACAACAGCCACAATAAGTTCATTTCAGAATCAGACATTGTCGATGTGTTTAAAAAAGAGAACATTAAGATTGATAACAAACGAATGGACTCCGTCAACATTCACTATATCGAAAACATTTTGCAGCATCATAACAAGTCGATACGGCATGCAGAGGTTTTCCGCACGGTTTACGGCGAGCTTGGCATCAGCATTGAGCAGCGGCAGCCATTGATGCGCATCATCAACCAAAATGGTGACAGCTACTACATCGACAACAACGGACAAGTGATGCCGCTGAGCAAAAAATACACGGCGCATGTGATTGTGGCAAGCGGATATCTGAACGAGCCTTATATGGACCACGTTGGCGAAAATATGAAGCTGCGAATGGAGAAAGGCAACAAATCGTCGGGCGAGATAATCCCCGACCTGTTCAAACTTGTGCTGACAATAAACGACAGCAAGCTGTGGCGGTCGCAGTTTGAGCAGATATATGTGAACTCCAAAGGCGACATCGAGCTTGTGCCGCGCGTGGGCAACCACATTATTGAACTTGGCAGTGTTGAGGACCTGGATGAAAAGCTGGAGAATCTTGACGCCTTCTACAAGCAAGGCTTGTCACAATATGGTTGGAATAAATATCGGACTATCAGTCTTAAATATAAGAATCAAATAGTATGTACTAAACGAATATAGCTATGGACGAGAACAAAATTGTTGCAGCAATCGATGTCGGCACCACTAAAATTGTGGCTCTGATTGGCCGTAAAAATGAACACGGCAGCATCGATATTTTAGGTTACGGACGCACCGAGTCGCGCGGCATGAAACGTGGCGCTGTGCTTAACATTGAGGAGGTTACAACTTCTATCGCCTCGGCTGTCAGCCAGGCCGAAGCTGAAGCCAATATGAAAATCACCGAAGCGTATATTGGCATTGCCGGACAGCATATTCGCAGCCAATGTTTCAACCAACCGGTAAACCGTAATTCTGCCAACGATGCCATATCGCAGGCCGAAGTCGATGCGCTGACAAATCAAATGCGCGAAGTGCCGAGAGAAATGGGCGAAGAGATTCTGCATATTCTGCCACAAAGCTACACCGTTGACAATGTGTCGGATATCAAGAATCCTGTGGGCATTTCAGGAAAACAGTTTATCGGCAACTTCCATATAGTTTTCGGAAAAACCGCTGCTGCCAACAACCTGCGCAGCTGCGTCGAGAAAAATGGGATAAAAGTCAAAGGCTTGATATTGGAACCGTTAGCCTCATCAACAGCCGTATTGACCGAAGACGACAAAGACCTTGGTGTGGCGCTTGTCGATATTGGCGGCGGCACCACCGACATTGCCATATTCTGTAATGGACGCATCTGCTACACTGCCGTGATTCCATGCGGCGGCAACATCGTAACAAGCGATATTAAGCAAGGCTGTAAAATAATAGAGAAAGACGCTGAAGACCTGAAAATACAATACGGCTCGGCCATAGAAACTGAAAAAATGAAGCTGCAAATGGTGTCCATTCCCGGCCATAATGGAATGAAACCCAAAGAGATATCAGTGTATAATCTGGCACGCTTCATACGCGCACGCATGGAGGAAATTATCGCCACCGTGGCGCAAATTATTGAGGTGTCAGGCACAAAAAACAAGCTGGGAGCCGGAATTGTAATAACGGGCGGTGGCTCATCGCTGAAAAACCTTCGTCAGCTTTTCGCTCTGCGCACAGGAATGGAGATTCGCATCGGCCTTCCAAACAAACGTGTCGACAATCAGGAGATGATAACCAATCTGCCAAGCAATGCAACAGCCATAGGCCTTATGACCATGGGCATTGAAGAGATGAAAATAAAAGAGCTCAGTTTTGAGAAAAACAGCTCAGCAACCCGCATTTCCGACAAAAAGGATGAAACCGACGACAAAACAAGCGGAAACACTCAAGAGGAGGCTGCCAAGGAACCTGAAAAAGGAGGAAAGGCTGGTGAGAAAATCAAAAAAATGTGGGGTAAATTCACCAATTGGGCAACTGTTATTGATGACGAAAATGTATAACCAATAAATATTAAAACTATGGACGAATTAATGAACTTCGATTTGCCGCATGAAAACTCCTCTATTATAAAAGTGATAGGAGTTGGCGGAAGTGGCGGAAACGCTGTAAACCACATGTTCGACAAAGGCATCAAGGGTGTCGACTTTGTCATCTGCAACACAGACCACCAGGCGCTACAAAACAGCCCTATCAATAATAAGATACAGTTGGGCGCGACGCTCACCCAAGGATTAGGCGCCGGCAATGAGCCGAATCAAGGCCGCGAGGCTGCTCGTGAGAGCTACGACGACATTGCCGAGATGCTCTCGCACAACGCCAAAATGGTATTTGTAACTGCAGGTCTGGGCGGCGGCACAGGCACTGGCGCTGCGCCAGTCATCGCACAGCAAGCCAAAGATATGGGCATCCTGACGGTGGGCATCGTCACGCTTCCATTCCGTTTCGAGGGCGGCAAACGCAAGAAAAACGCCATCGAAGGCTTGAATGAGATGCGCAAAAGTGTTGACGCTTTGTTGGTTATCGACAATGAGAAAATCCGCGAGATGTATGGTAACTTCCGGGCGAGCCAGGCGTTCGGTTATGCCGACGATGTGCTGACATTGGCCGCTAAGGGCATTGCCGAAATTATCACCGTGCACGGCATTATCAACGTCGATTTTGCCGATGTCAAGACCGTTATGACCGACAGCGGCATTGCTCTTATGGGCTCGGCAAGCGCAACCGGCGACAACCGTGCCATCGAAGCTATTGATAAGGCTATGCACTCGCCACTATTAAGCAACAACGACATCCGCGGCGCAAAGAACATCCTTCTCAACATAATTTCAAGCACCGAGCACGAATCGACAATGGACGAGGTTTGCGGCATCAATGACTACGTGCAAGAGGCCGCCGGCAACAATGCCGACATCATCTGGGGTAACACCATCGACGACTCTCTGGGCGAGGCTCTGAGCGTGACAGTCATCGCCACCGGCTTCGACGACGACAGCTTGAACGATTTTCTGCCTAAAGAACCAGCTGAACCTAAAATAACAGTATTGGGAAAAGAACCGGAAAAAGTTGCAATCCAGAAGGAACATAAAAATGATTTTACCACAATCGATTTTCCGGTAAACAATCCTAATATGATTGAACACTTCACTCTTGAAGATATGAAAACATCTGAAAGTGAGGCTGTTCAAGCCGAATTGAAATTCCAGTTTGCTAACTCCGCTCAGCCAAATGCAACCAACATCCAGCCGATGCGATATGACACAGAACAGGAACTTATTGAAATGGAAAGTCAACCGGCATATATGCGTCAGCAGATGCAAAGCAATGCCGGCCAAAACGCGAATGTGGCAGAGAACATCTCGCGCAAGACAATCAATAGCGACGGTAGTTTTGGCAACAATCCGTACCTTTACGATAATGTAGATTAACGTAAGCAGACGTACCATAGCCGCCGCGATACTTAAAACTTAAACTTAAATAACATAGAACTGAACATGATAGAATTTACAGCCGCACAGATTGCCGAAGCTCTAAAGGGCGAGGTTGTTGGCAACGCCGATGTGAAACTGCGCGATGTGGCAAAGATTGAAGAGGGCCGCGAGGGCGCACTGTCGTTCCTGGCAAACCCGAAATACATCCCGTACATCTACACCACCAAATCGTCGGCGGTGCTGGTGAACCGCGACTTCAAACCCGAGGAGCCAGTGCAGACAACGCTCATCTACGTCGATAACGCCTATGAGGCATTCGCGTCGCTGCTCGATATGGTAGCCGAGGCTGTCATTCCGCGCAAAAACGGCATTGAACAACCGTCGTTCATCGACAAGTCGGCAACTTACGGTGAAGGGCTTTACCTGGGTGCTTTCGCCTATATCGGACCCAACGCCAAAATCGGCAAGAACGTGAAGATTTATCCGCAATGCTATATTGGTGATAATGTGAAAATTGGCGATAACTGTATTCTTTTCCCAGGCGTCAAAATCTACTACAACTGCGTGCTAGGTAACAACGTCACGCTGCACGCTGGTGTCTCAATCGGTGCCGACGGCTTCGGCTTCGCGCCCAACACCGACAACAACTACAAGAAGATTCCACAAATCGGCAACGTGATAATCGAGGATTATGTTGAGATTGGCGCCAACGCCTGTGTTGACCGCGCCACAATGGGGTCAACTATCGTCCATAAGGGGGTAAAACTCGACAACCTTGTGCAAGTGGGCCACAACGTTCAGATTGGAGAGAACACCGTAATGTCGGCGCAATGCGGCATTGCAGGCTCAACAAAGATTGGACGCAACTGCATGTGCGGCGGTCAGGTGGGCTTTGCGCCACACATTAGCGTGGCTGACGGCACTCATATTGGCGCACAGTCGGGTCTCAACTCGTCAATCAAGACTGAAGGCACAACAATCATTGGTTCACCGGTGCAAGACTATCAAGGCTGGCTGCGCTCGTATGTGGTATTCCGCAAACTGCCAGAAATTGCCAAACGACTCGACAACGTTGAGAAACAGCTGAAAGCTTAATGTGTTTGTACACACCTCAATATTGGCCGTTCAGCGCACCGCCGGAAGCCACCATACTGGGCAACGGAGAGTATCCGACACACAATATACCGCTGCAAATAATTGAAAACAGCAAGTATATTGTGTGTTGCGACGGCTCTGCTGACAAATTATTGGCTCACAATGTTATACCTAACCTCATTGTTGGCGATTGCGATTCGGTTTCATCAGAGGTCAAACATAAATACTGTGACATTATCCGTCAAATTAACGAGCAGGATACAAACGACCAAACAAAAGCTGTAAAAACACTCCTCAGTCAAAATAAGAAACGTATTGCCATTGTTGGTGCAACAGGTAACCGCGAGGACCACACAATCGGAAACATTGCTCTACTTGTTGAGTACAATAAAATGGGGACCGATATCGCCATTTACACAAACTACGGCGTGCTATTTGCATGCTACGGCGCACAAACTTTCTCGTCACGGCCAAACCAACAGATTTCAATTTTCAACGTATCGTGCAAAACTCTGAAAAGCAATGGACTTACGTACCAAATCTATCCTTTCACTAATTGGTGGCAAGGGACGCTGAACAACGCCTACGGCAATCAGTTCAGCATTGATGCCGACGGCGATTATATTGTTATGATAAGTTACTGATAAAATCTCGATAATGTTAAATAAAAAAGGCTGCCTCAAAGACAGCCTTTTTTAATATCATCTCTAAACCTATTAATACTCCCACAAATCCTGCTCGTAGTCAGTGATTTCTTTCTTCAGTCTTTCTGCTTCCAACAAGCTTTGAATACCCAAAGAATAGTCCGAAACGCTACGGTCATCATAAACGTTCGAAATCTTTATGATATAGCTGTTGAAATAGCGTTTGAAGAAAATGTCATCAAAGGTTCTGCGCTCGGCATCATTGCCATTGTTAAACACCTCATGGTTAGCCAAAATGCGACGCACCTCAGGGAAATAAATCCAGAAAGCCATTGACTTACGAACTTCAGCACCTTCATCACCACCATCACCCTTTACATAGAAACGGATAGGGCACAAACCTATAATCCGAACTTCCATTGTTGAGTGCTGATTATCGAAGAACCAATCCTCTTTCAGCCAATATTGCTTAACCTCAGAACTAGTAACATCCTTGTGAACAGTTTGAACCTGCTCATCACCATTCTCATCCTGATAAGTTACATTTTCATCACCAGCACCCATGTTAGTTTCAACTTGTGTGCGGCTCAGTGGCTGTTTAAAACGGTCATCGTCAATTGAATAAGCTGTCAAACCTTCATTTGGAATACCCCACAACAACAAATCGATAAGGCTCATTCTATCATCGATAGGCTCGGTAGGATAATACAGATTAAGGTTGATTTTCTCCCTTAAATCAATCACACGCCATACACGTTTTTTCCACATAACATCAGCCTCTCTCAAGAATCTGTACGGAATAGGACGACGCATAGGAGTATGCTCGATTTCATACACATTATCAAGAAGTTGTGCTTTTGAATCGTTTCCTGTGAAAAGTACTCCGAAGAAGAATACTGGTATCAATAATAACTTTTTCATAGCCAAAATTTTATTTAACCTTAAACACTATTGGTGACAAAGCGCGCGGTGTTCCATCAGGACCCACAGCCTCAATATCCTCAATGATTAATTTTGAATTCGCTTTTAAGTTTTTAATCAGATTTCGTATCTCAGCATCAAACTCACTACCTTTTTTCTGTTTTTCAGTCGTCATACCATTAATGGTAGTTGTAACAGTGTATTTAGTGACTTTATACTTCAAATCGAATGCGAAATCTTCCAACACTGCGGTAACTCCAGGAGCACTGCTCAACACCGATTTGTTGATTTGTCCGCTCTCCTTACCCATAACCTTGGCCTTTGGCGTAGGTATGGTTTTCAAACGGAACTCCATGCTACCCATATTCTGAACTTTGCCGTTGATTTCTGCGGCAACAGCAATCTTCACTGTACCAGAACGTTGCGTTGGTTTAACCATATAGCCATTTCCGGCTGCCTTTATTGTAGCGCCACCTCCAGGCACACTTACTTTCAACTTGTTCGACGGAACTCCCGGAACAGATATTGAAACCGGGTTATCGATACCATAATAGAACACGTTCATCTTAGTCGGAGAGATAACCAAACTCGGTTCGGCAACCTGATACGACTCCTCGAACGGATAGCACGAAACAGTACCATCAGGACGGGTAATTCTAATCAAGCCACCCCATTTGCGCTCTCCAAGCGATGAAGCAAGTTTCTTGTATATGCCTCGGCCGCCCTCAACTTTCAATGTCTCGTATGCACCAACCATCTCATAGTCCTCCGGACCTTTTTTCTTGTACGAACCTACCAAGATTTCCGGTGCCTGAGTAGAGTCGAATGCGGCAAGGAAGACCGTTGCCGAATAGTCGCTACCACGCATTACATAATTAGAGTTGGCGATAACTGTAGCTGACAAAGCGTTGAATTTGAAGTCACCAGCACTAATTTGTTTAAACAAATAGTTGATGACATCGGTCTCAACGTTCTTGATATCGGTTTTCAGTTTCTCAAGCATTACAATATCGGCCACTGCAGGAATATGCTCAAAAGTGCGAGCCTCCCATGTGTGTACCGCACCTTCACCATCAGTATGTGTATCGGTATTCAACGTACCCTTTATTCCATCTACAATGCTTACTTCGCTTTCTGGAATCAAGGCCAAGGCAGCTTCACGATACTCATTGATTTTACCTCTTAGAATTTCGCCTCTTCCCTCAAGAATAAAATATTGACCACCAAAATCAATATTATCTTTTGAGTTCATTGAGTCAATAACATACCTATCTTCCTTAATTACATTCTCAACATTGCTGTTTTCAGCCAAAGTCAAAAATCCTATTTTATAACTTTCAATAAGATTGTAAAGGCTATCTGTCAATGTCTTAAATGAATCTGCCTTTTCCTTCCATGGCCTTACTTTGTTCTCATTTATGGTAAGTTGTTTCTCGAACTCATCATAAACCTTCTGATTCTTAGTCTTATAGTTGCTTACAGTCCTTTCCAAACTTTCGCTTACAAGCACAAAAGAATCCAATACGTCTTTTGACACGTTCAGAGCCAACATACATGTTAAGAACAAGTACATCAGGCCTATCATTTGTTGCCTAGGCGTTTCTTTGCCGTGACCCATAGCTTATACTATCTTTTATTATTTTATATTCAATGAAGAAAGCATATTGCCGTAAACACTGTTCAACGACTCTACATTCTTCTCTAACTGTTGAACACCCTCGTTCAGTTTCTTAGTATTGTCAACTGTCTTATTCATATTTTCAAGCATGTTGCCCAATCCGTCGAAGTAGCTCTTAGATGCCTCAACCTGCTTGTTCATATTTTGCAATTGCAATTCATATACAGAATTTAAAGCCGACAGGTTCTTGTTGACACCGCTCAACTTCTCTGCATAATCGCTGCCCAAGCTGTCAACCGAGCTCAATTCAGTTGTCAGTTTGTTTGCAAATTGAGAGTATGCCTCTGCAATCTGATTGTTGCTCTGATTAAACGATTGTGCTGTATTAGCATAAGTCTCAGACAGAACACCAACTGATGCCGACAATGCCTCTGTAGATTTTTTGTAAGCGTCACCCAAGCCGGATACAGATTCAGTTGCTGAGTTCATCTTTGTTACAAAATCTTGAGTTGCAACATTGATATCGACAGTTGAACCCAGTTGGTCAATTGTCTTATTCAGATTTGCCAAACCCTTACCCAGTTTTTCAAACATTCCTGGAGTAATCTCGGCTTTCTCAATCATCTCGTCGAATTTAGCCAAAGCTGAAGCACTACCGCCAGCGTAAATAACACCACCGCCTTGTACACCACCTCCTACAGGAGCTGCACCGCCAGTTGCGCCACCAGTTGCTTGCACACCGCCACCACTTACTTGCACACTGCCACCACCTTGGTTGTTACCTCCACCAACAGGAAGGCTCTGTACTCTGTCAAACTCTCTTGCAGGACGTTGCGGCTTATCACCTTCTTCGTCATCATCCTCCAATCCGGCTAATTGCGGGAACACCAATGTCCAATCAAGCTCTTCGGCCAAAGGCTCGAATGCTGAAAAGAAGAAAATCAACGCCTCAGTCAAAAGACCAATAATAAGCATTATTGAGGCACCAGGATAGTGCTGGATTTTAAACAACGCACCCACAAGTACAATTGAGGCTCCCCAACCATACACATACTTCATGAAGTTTTTGTAGCCTTTACTTTGGGTTAATTCGGCAATACTCATCATAATTTATAATCTGTTTTTTAGTTAAATACTATCTAATTAGCTGTTATATTAATATACCTTCGATGCTGCAGTAGTCATATCTGGACCTACATACGACCTTACGCAGCGGAATCCGATATATGATTTTGCAGAGTCTTGATACTCATATGTTCTTGTTCCATTCTGCAAATAATATGCGATATCTTTCCACGAACCGCCACGGATTACCTTTCTCTTCATCACCGAAAGGTCGTCGGGTAGCGCGTTATATTTGTAGTCAGGATTCATGTCATGAGTGAAAGTATATGAACTCTCATCAAATGCGGTGGCAGTCCATTCAGAAACGTTTCCTGCCATATCATACAATCCGAAATCATTTGCTTCATAAATAGCAACCTCAACAGTATAAAGGCCACCATCACCCATATAGTTGCCTCGCAATGGCTTGAAGTTTGCCAAGAAGCAACCTCTCTCGTTACGTGTGTAAGGGCCACCCCAAGGATAAAGCGCCAAATCGTTGCCGCCACGAGCTGCATACTCCCATTCCGGCTCCATTGGCAAACGGAAATCCTGCTCAAACGCCATGCCTTGGCTGGCAAGGTATGAGTTCAGATAATTGGTACGCCAGATGCAGAATGCCGATGCTTGTTTCCAAGTAACACCTACAACAGGGTAATTATCGAACGACGGATGCCAGAAATACATATTTGACATCGGTTCGTTATAAGAATATGAGAAATCGCTAATCCAGCACAATGTGTCAGGATATACCGCTACGTTGTCGTGCATAATGAAAGAAGAACGGTCTTTGATTGGAACGCGTTTTCCTTCCAAGTTGTATATCTCACCATCATACTGTCCTGTTTTATAGTTGTAGTGACGACGATTCTCATTCTCAAAAGAGAATTTCTGTGCTGCCTGCTTGTAGTCAATCCAGAAATAATCAAAAATCAACTTACGGGTGTCGATATCGCGACGGCGATAGAAACGCTCGTGCTCTGGATAGTACAAATCTTCCAAAATGGTTTTCTCCTCTTCGCCAGCCCAGTTAATTGGCTCTTCCCAATTGATGAACGGGGGGTCAATCGGCTCACCATACTGGTCCTCAGAAATAAAGTATGCGTCAATCTGCTCGCCTAACAGTCTGTATGCCAAAGAGTCACGCACCCAATATACGAACTGACGATACTCGTTGTTGGTTATTTCGGTCTCATCCATCCAGAATGCAGACATAGAAACAGTCTTCGATTGTGCGGTCAAAGCCCATGGAACATCCTGGTCGCTGGGACCCATTCGGTAGCTTCCCTGCGGAATCATAACCATACCATAAGGTGGTGCGCTATAGGTGGCTGACCTATCTTGCACTCCTACCAATTCGCCATTACTTCCTGATGAGCAACCTGTTACTATAAGAATTGCAGCACTCAAATAAGCTAATTTTTTCATATTCCAACTATTTATTTTCACACACTAAAAGTCTATAAAAAAATTTAATTTCCAAAAATTTTATAAAAATCTAACACTCCTATATTTATTCGAGTCTTTTTCACGGCTCAAATTAAACGAATATCCTAACATAATCTCTAACGAACCCGTACTATATTTTATTATACTACTGGTTGTTATATCATACGAAAGAGCGACCTCAATTCCCGACGGCAGCGACATTCCGGCCAGAAATGTTACCGCATCGATAGGTTTGTAAGAAACTCCCCCGTAAAATTTCTCGTTATATCTTACTATTCCGGACAATGCGAATGTTGTTGAAGAGAAATCTGTCGCTATAAACAGATTCGGCTTCAGAGTGAACAACGGGTTTGGCAATTGATACTCATAACCTGCTCCGACAAACAATTGCCGAGCATTATACGACTTCGCACTACCGCCAGCACTCGCGTCATATTTGATTTCGCTTTGCAGCAAATTGCGCATTGAGCAGCTCAAATAGACATTGTCCGAACTATAGTAAAATCCTAAATTCATATCAAAGAACATCGGCTTATCCTCAGCATTTTGAGGAACCCAAGGGTCGCTTGAGCCACCGTCGGGGAAAATCCATTCTCCCGAAAAAGATTGGTTAATCACATTCAGTCCCAATCCGAGTCCAACCTCACCTTGCAGCATCACGCGTCGGTAAGCATACGAAAAACTCAAACCTTGGTTGCGAAAATTACCAATTTTGTCGTTGAGTAGTGTCAAGCCTACACCATTTTTTATGCCAAACAACTTAAATGGGGCGTCAACGCTGAACGTCTGCGTCTGAGGCGCGCCTTCGAAGCCTAACCACTGGCTTCTATGGAACATTCTTGCTTCTATCTCGTTACCGTCGCCTGCATATCCTGGATTGTAATACATATAGTTGAACATGTTCAGACTGGAAAAATTCTCTGTCTGGCTGTGTGCAACTAATGCCATTGAACAAAACAAAACTGTCAGTAAACGTTGATAACTCATAAAACCGTTACTACCCATAAAGAATATGGCTAAAGTAAACAAAAAATTAACAAACAATAATTAGCGTTGACGAATTGACAATATTATTTATTGAGTTGAACATAATTAAAGACAATGTCGTCGTAATATTCGATTAATTCTATCTGATATTTTGTTATTTACCAGCTGTGTGTAATCGGATTTGGAGCAAGAAATAATTGTTTTTTCCTTCCCTTTCACATCCGGTATTTCTATCCAAAAACGCTCATTTTCCAAATTCTGATAGAAAACAAGGTCGAATTCGGTGTTGTTCAGCTTGACAAAAATCTTCTTATAACCGTCCAAATTGCATTTCGGGTAATCGTTTTTGCGCTGCGACATACCATATATATAATGCCAAATTATCTGCGCGGTCAAATTTGCCGACACTTCCAATGGTGTGTTTTTCGAAACAAGCCCAAAGGTGCCAAACACTTCCGATTTGTCGGACAAACCCGCAAAAGTGGCAAGCTGGCACGCCTCCTCGGTATACAAGCCGTTAGGACTAAGCAACTGCGATGCCGGCATATCGGTTTGCCGCACGCAACCTACATCGAATGAAATCATGTCACAATCGCGAAGCACCGGCTCCATTTCGTTAATGTTCTGGCGCAATAACCCTATCCGATAACCGTCAATATTGATGTCGTTGAGGTAATCCTGCTGGGCTGATGACACCAAATATGACTGATAACCAATGATATTGGTCGTCAAGTGCGACTTGTATTTTTGCGCCATTGCACCCACAAACGAACGCGAATTGACTGATTCACTTTTCAATATGTCGAACGAAGAGTCCATTATCCCTATCTCGACCTGGTTCTGCACGCTCAACAGTCCCTCAACTATCGGCAAAGTCAAATCGTGAGAGCCACATATATATATAGGTATAATTCCGCTTTTGACTAACGATTCGGTGAGATAGCTGACAGCGGAATAGGTGTCGGCCACGTTGTTGCCCAAAATCAGATTGCCGAAATCGGCGATTTTAAGGTTGCTGAAGGCTGCCAACTGATAGAGCCAATAGCGCACGTTGTCGGCTTTTGCAGCGTATGGCATCGGATAGGCGTTGCGAGTCTCGTCGATGCCGATGATGGCAATTTGCACATCAACAGACTTTTGCAAATCGATTTCGCTGTAAAGCTGACTGCCTAAAAAACCTTCGAGACTGCTGAACTGCTTCAGATTGTCGGGGCGGCGGGTGTCAAGATACTGCGCTATGTCGCTGTTGAGAATCATTTCGCTTTCTTGCTGAC
>JAFZWI010000002.1 GCA_017617355.1 Salinivirgaceae bacterium
CACGTGCCGCGCCGCCACAAAGTGCGCCATCGTCTCAACAATGCCGTAGTCGAGATTGAAGGCCGTGCGCAGCAAATTCTCGCCGTAGCCGGTTGCGCAGCTTCCGCCAATGACAATGTTCTCGCGTTCGGGCACGCTGTCATACATCCGTTTCAGCCCTTCGGCAAATGTTTTGAAGCTGTCGCCGCGATTTCGCTGATAATCAGTGTAAACAATCTCGCCAGCCTCGTTTGTCAGCACAATTTTTGTTGTGGTGCTGCCCGAGTCGATGCCCAAGAAATATCGAGTTTTCTGGTCGGTTGCGAACTTTGCGCGCGGCACAAACTTGTTGGTTTTGTGCGCCAACCACTCTTTGTAATCACCGTCCGACGAGAACAGCGGCTGAAGACGACGCGACAAGTCGATTGGTGTGTCGTCGGTTGCAAAACGCAGAATATAAATAAGTTCCGAAAGACGAATCGGTCGTTTGCCGAGGCTGTTGGCTAACAGGGCGCACCCAAGCGCCGGCACCACCTGTGCGTTTTCGGGCAAAATGCAGTCTTTCTCGGTGATTCCCAGCACGTTGATGAAATGCTTTTTCAGTTCAGGCAAAAACGCGAACGGACCGCCGCAGAAGAACACATCTGGCTCGATGTCCATTCCACGTGCAAGCGAGGCCACAACCTGCATCGCCACCGCGTTGAACACCGACGCTGCAATGTCGTTGCGGCTCACGTTGCGGCTGATAAGGTTCTGAATATCAGTCTTCGAGAACACACCGCACCGCGACGCTATCGGGTAGATGGTTTCGGCTTTTTCGGCCAATGCATTCAGCTCGTTGGTCTCAACACCAAGCAGCGTGGCCGTTTGGTCGATGAAAGCGCCCGTGCCGCCTGCGCAGCTGCCGTTCATTCGGATGTCGGGCACCTTGCCGGCCTCGAAGAAAATCATCTTGCTGTCCTCGCCGCCCATATCCACAAACGTGCGCACGTTCGGGTAACGGCGCTTGATGGTCTCGGCAGCGGCCACAACTTCCTGAATGAAAGCCAAATCGAGCCTTTCGGCATAGCCCATTCCCACCGAGCCAGTCAGCACCACGTTCAGCCAGCAGTCGCCATACTTGTTGAATATGCGCGTGGCCACATAGTTGGCCGTCTGTTTGATGGCCGCGTTATGTCGCTGATAGTCAGTATAAACCAATTTTCCATTTTCGTCGAGCAACGCCACTTTCAGCGTAGTTGAACCAATGTCAACGCCCAAACTATAATGTGTTCCCTCTTTCATTTAAATAATTGACTTATTTAATTGTTTTATTTAATAGACTTATTAAAGAGCCGCAAATAAACACAAAATTCGGCAACCTAAGCCACCGAATCGCCTAAAAAAGCACAAAAAAAGGGAACGCCGTGGCGTCCCCTATCCCATTCGTAATGGCAAAAATTACTTTTTAACGTTTGCCTTTACGTTGTCAACGAACTCAGAAGTCGGTTTGAACGAAGGAATGTAGTGCTCAGGAACAACGATAGTTGTGTTCTTGGTGATGTTACGAGCGGTCTTCTTAGCTCTTTTCTTGATAGCGAAGGTACCAAAACCTCTCAGGTAAACATTGTCACCGTTAACCAACGATGCTTTTACGCTGTCCATAAAAGCCTCAACGGCCTTTAACACTGTTACTTTCTCAATACCTGTGTTCTTTGAGATTTCATTAACTAATTCTGCCTTTGTCATAACAAAAATATTTATTAATCAGTAAATTAAAATTATTGTTTGGCAAATATAGGAAATTGATAATTGTAAGCAACACAAAAACGATTTTTTCTGAAAATATTTTTTTAAGCCTACTTTTCAGCAATTTACACCTATTATATATAGCGCATTCGGTTTTTCGGGCGGTTTTCGCTCAAGGCGATGCTGTTCGATGCCCAAATTGCCTCTCAAAACCTTGAATCAAAGGCCGATTTTCGGGTTTTGCCACCGATTTATGTTAATATTCACGCAAAAACGGCCCGCCCAACAATCGCAAATTATACTACTTTTACACCATAAATATCGAGCTATGAAAAGATGCAAAATTGCAATACTCGCGCTTCTGGCTTTCCCGATAATGGCATCGGCGCAAAATGTTGGTCAAGAGGGCGATACACTACTCAACTACACCGACATCAACGGTATGAAACAAGGCCACTGGATTAAGAAATTCAGCAACGGCCAGATAAAATACGAAGCCTATTTTGTTGACGACAAGCCGGTTGGCGAATTTAAGAAGTACGACAGCTACGGCAACCTCTACGCCCTGCTCAACTACGACGCCGAAGGCCAATCGGCCAGCGCAAAATTCTTCCATCGCAGCGGAAAAGTCAGTGCCACAGGCAAATACTACGGCCACGAGAAGGACAGCATCTGGCTCTACTACTCTGACGGCGGAACGCTCTACCTTCAGGAATCGTACAAGCGCGGTGTAAAAGACGGACTATTCGTACAATACACATCGGAACACGTTAAGATTGAAGAAGTTACGTGGAAAGATGGCGAAAAACACGGCCCCTGGCGGAAATACTTCACCTCTGGCCCGATAATGTTCGACGTGAACTACGACCACGGCAAGCTCAACGGCGAGGGCAAGGTTTACTACGCCAACGGCAAGCTGCACAAAAAAGGCAAATACGTGAACGACCTGATGGAAGGCTCGTGGCTCATCTTCGATGAGCGCGGCAACTATCAGAAACAATACGTTTACAAGCACGGCTACTGCAAAGAGCTTGCCGACGAGCAGAACAAAACCATCAACGAGCTTGAGGAAAATATGGGCAAAGGCGTGTTTGACGACCCAGCCGAACATATTAACGACCCCTCGTGGCTAATGCGCTGAAAATGAGCAAACAGAAAGTGCTAATGGCAATGAGCGGCGGCATTGACAGCACAATGGCCGCCATTCTGCTCACCGAGCAAGGCTACGAACTCGAGGGCGTCACATTCCGCTCGTGGGACAGCATCTCAAAGGCTTGTATGGAACGCGAAACGGGCTGTTGCTCAGTCGATTCCATATTCGAGGCCAAGCACATTGCCAACAGTTTAGGCTTCAATCATCAGATTCTCGACATCCGCGAACTTTTCCGCCAGACGGTGGTGAGCAATTTCATCAGCGAGTATCTGCGCGGCCGCACACCAAACCCGTGCGTGGTCTGCAACCGGCTCATCAAATGGGGCGCCCTACTCGACCTTGCCGACCAGCTCGGCTGCCAGCTGATTGCCACCGGCCACTACGCCCGCATCGGCTGCTCTGATGGCCGCCACTTCATCAGCAAAGGCGCCGACCAAACCAAAGACCAGTCGTATTTTTTGTGGCAGCTAACGCCCAAGAACCTTAGCCGCACGCTTTTTCCGCTTGGCAACCTCACCAAACTGCAAGTGCGCCAAATGGCCGCCGAACGCGGATACACAAAACTGTCGCAAAAGCGTGAGTCACAAGAGATTTGCTTCGTCACCGACAACGACTACCGCAACTTTCTGCGCGAGAACTCGCCCGAATATTGCGCCGTTGAGCCAGGCAACTTCATCGGCACCGACGGCCGCGTTCTTGGCCGGCACAAGGGCTACCCCAACTACACCATCGGGCAGCGGAAAGGCCTCGAAATAGCGCTGGGCCAGCCAATGTACGTGTCGCGCATCAACCCCGCCGACAACACCGTCACGCTCGGCACCCGCGACGACCTTCTGAGCTCATCGCTCTCTGCATCCGACTATAATTTCACAAAAATCGAGGCGCCCACATCGCCCATCGAGGTTACGGCGCGCGTCCGCTACCGTAGCAAAGGCGTTCCCGCCACCATCGCAGTCAGCGGCGGCAAGGTGAATGTCGATTTCAACGAACCGGTCGAATCGGTATCGCCCGGGCAATCGGTTGTCTTCTACCAAGGCAACGACCTGATTGGCGGCGCAATCATTGACTGATTGAAGGTTTGATGGATTGAAGGATTGAAGGACTGAAGGTTTGAAGGTTTGAATGGGCGAATAACGGCCGCGTTTATTTATGAACAATCCACCGATGAAAAATAAATCGATATTTTGGCGAACACACCAATAATGATTGTCAATTTCGTTTGTGTTTTTATATATTTGCGAACATACATCAGTATTATGTCTTTGGATATAAACAATTGGTATAAAACGGTAACAGCCGACGACGTCATCTACCTTTTCAAGGGTGAGGTCACCGACCAGCTGATTGCGCAATCGCTTGACGTGATTGAGCGCCAGCTTGAGAATACGCCGACGCCAATTCGCAAAAAGATATATAATGTACTGGTTGAGTGCCTGCAAAACCTCTATCACCACGCCACGACAGTTCCGTGCAAAAAGGACGATGAGTTTTGCGGCAAGGTGGGTGTCTGCCTGCTCTCGAAACGGGCCGACCACTACCACGTTGTTACAGGAAACTATGTCGTTCCAAAGCAGCAGAAATTCCTTCAGGGCCACATTGATCGTATTAATTCGCTCGACAAAGATGGTCAGAAAGAGATGTACAAAGAGATTTTGGACAACCAAACCTTCTCTGAGAAGGGCGGCGGCGGCCTTGGATTGATTGATATGGCGAGAAAATCGGGAAATAAACTAAATTATAACTTCATAAAGTGTTGTGATGATTATAATTTTTTTACTTTAGACGTGACTTTTAATTGATAAACCATAATATTTATAAAATGGAACCTATTTCTATTATCGGAACCCCCAAAACACCAACCGTAACTTTTGAAGCTAACGGAAAGCTCGAAATTAAAGGTCGTTCAATTCCGGAAAACTCCGTTGAATTTTACAAGCCTTTGGTTGACTGGCTTGAGCAGTATTTATCGTCGCCAGCCCCGCTGACCGAAGTTTCAATCAAGCTTGAGTATTTCAACACAAGTAGCTCGAAGTGCATCCTTGATGTGTTCAAGAAACTTGAGGCCATCTACAAGAGCGGAAACGAAGTGGTGATTTTGTGGCACTACGAAGAGGATGACGAGGACATGCTTGAGGCTGGAGAAGACTACCAGTCTATCATAAAAGTGCCCTTCAAAATGGTTGAAATGTCTGAATAGACACACCTCTTTTATTTACATAGTAAAAGAATCCTTGCCGTGTGGTAGGGATTTTTTTGCTTTTGTCCGAACCATTTTTCAGCAGACCAAATAGCTGATTGTAGCCAATTTAGGCTTTACAGAAACATAAAAAACGTAGGGGAAACGCTACACCTTCGAGCGCGAGAACCACTCAATCGCCTTGCGCAGCAAGCGGAATTTGAGCGTGATGTACATCACCAACGAGAAGAACCAAATAACCATCATATTCACCCAGTAAGTTGGGTACGGACGACCGAACAAGTTCTTGCAAGGCGCGTAGAAATGCGCTTTGATGAACGGGTGTGACGGGTCGAGATAGATGGGGTCGCTCTTTTGATAAAGGTGGCCGTTGTGCTCAATTATGCGGTCGAGCGAAGTTGAGTTGCGAACAAACGAGGTCAGGTTCTCGTTACTGTAACGGCGCTTGCGCTCGACAAACTGCGCGCGCTCCTCGTCGGTGCGCTGCATAGAGTTTATGAGCTGGTCCTTTTGGTTGTTAACGTGGTTGTACTGCTTGTAATAGTAGGTTTTCAGCTTGCCGAGGAACGCCTCAAGATTGTCAAAAATCTCAGGTGTGACGCGATTCAGATAGAGGCGGTCAACCTTGTCGTACTGGAAGTAGCCCATTGCGTCGAGCGGTTGGTCGAGCTCGTTGCGCAGCAGCTCCAAGTCCTTCTTCACACGAATCTGGCACGACGGATTGTTGTAGTTGCGGCGGCAATAAGTAACCTTATTCTCAATAGTCTTCATCCAGTAGTTCTTGCGGAAATCGCACTGGCTCAGCATTTTATTATACTCGTAGAAATCGCGTTCAAACTCATTCTCCTTGAACTGCTGCACAGCCAGCGCCTCGTAGGCCCACCGCGCCGTGATAATCTCGCCGTATGCCGGAATCGCCTCCGGGTTTGAAATTGCAGGGTTCAACTTGTCGAACGGCACAATTATACCACTCATTATCAGCTGCGGAATCACAAGGAACGGAATCAAAATGTAGATGGTGACAACGGTGTCGAAACTGTCGGAAATATTCAGCCCGAGCAGGCACGAGAAGAACCACGAGCTGAACAGCGCGAACCAATAGTAGAAGAACATTCCCTGAATGCCGAGAACCAAATTGCCCACAGCCACAAACATAAACGCCTGAATGGCAGAGATTACCAACAAAATAGCCATTTTCGAGAACAGATAGCTCGTGCGGCTGAGGTTCAGGAATCGTTCACGCTTTTGAATCTTCCGGTCTTTGACAATCTCTTCGGCACTCACCGACAGGCCGATGAATATCGCCACAATGACCGCCATAAAGATGTAAACCGGAATGTTGGCGTTGCCAAAGAACGAATATTCGCCGGTTGTTTCGTTGAAATATCTGATTATGAACGCCAAGAGGAATGCCAGCACTGGTGACTCAAGAATGTTTATCACCATATACTGCCGGTTGCTGATTTTCGAGAGCACATCGCGCTCCACAAACACGCGGAACTGCTTGAATTTGCTCGGTATTTTCGATGCGTTCTCTGGCAAATCGTCGTATTTCATCTCCGGCTCGGGCATTGTTTTGCGCGCCTCTTGGAAGTGGCGGAACCAATCCTCGGGCTGCAAGCGCCGTGCGGGCGTCAGGTTGCCGTACTCGTCGAGCATCTGCGACTCCACAATGTTGAAAATCTGCTCCGGATTGACGTTGCCGCAAGTGTGGCACTCGCTGTCGTTCCAGTTCGCCTGATGAACTTTGGTTTTGAAATAGATGATGGAATCGACCGGGTTGCCATCGTAAATCAGATAGCCACCTTTGTCGAGAATATACAGATTATCAAACATTTTGAAGATGTCAGACGATGGCTGGTGGATAACCGTGAACACAAGTTTTCCCTTCAGCGCCATCTCCTTCAGAATGTCCATAATGTTTTCCGAATCACGCGACGACAAGCCCGAAGTTGGCTCATCAAGGAAGAGGATGGCCGGCTCGCGAATCAGCTCCAAAGCTATGTTGAGGCGTTTACGCTGTCCGCCGCTTATCTTCTTGTTGAGCGGACTGCCCACCACCATATCTTTTATGTCGAAAAGGCCTAAACTCTTGAGCACCTTCAGCACCTTGCACCGAATCTGGAACTCGCTCAAATCGTCGAAACAGAGACGGGCATTAAACAGAAGATTTTGATATACAGTCAGTTCCTCGACCAGCAAGTCGTCTTGCGACACGTAGCCAATCAAGCCTTCAACCTTCTCTTTCTCATCGTAAATATCGATGCCATTGATGGTAACGGTGCCCGATGTTGGCCGGCAGCTACCGTTCAGAACGTTGAGCAGAGTGGTTTTGCCCGAGCCGCTGGCGCCCATTATGCCGACAAGGCTGCCCGACTCCTGAACCATATTTATGCTGTTCAGACCTTTGGTGCCGCCCTTGAAATAATACTCCACGTCTTTGACCACAAACTGGATTTTATTTCCAATCTCGTCGGCAAAGAAATAGTTGACAATGTCGGAATAGTAGATGGGCTTCATCTTGGCATCGCGCAACGACGCGCCCTGATTCAGCACATACACGTTGCCCGGAATCACAATCTGTCCGTTCAGGTACAGCTCGTTGGTGCCGAACTTGCGAATCAGGTACATATTCGACATCTCGAAATAGAGGACCCACAGTTTGTCGTGGAAAGTCTCGTGATAGAGATGGCGAATGTCGGGGATTGATGAGGCCTTCTGCCCATCAATGAGCAAGATGCGCGGCGTTACCGGAATGTTGTCGGCATCGGACAGCACGAAATCCTTGAGTAAGTTGAAGTTATCGGCCGAGAAGAAGAAACTTTCCGAAACGGTTTGCACAAACTCCAACTCCTGTTCCGACACCTCGGTACCCGATTTTATGAACTCGAGCAACCGAATCATCACCACCATTTTCTGGCGGATGTCGAGGTCTTCGTTTATCTGCGTGCAGATTTTCAGAACCTTCACCGAGTTCAGCGCAAGGTTCTTCTCTTTTTTATCGTTTTCCGATTGTTTTCGCTGATAATGAGCATAAAAGCCGTCGAAAAGCTCGAGGTACTCCCCTACCGAGCTTTCGCGTAACTGTTGGCGGAGAAAAGTCTCAACAATCTGCCGTCCGTTCTTATTGTTGGTTCGCGGGCCAACAATAATGGCGAACAACTGCATCAATGCTTTTAGGACTTTCTCCCTCATTTTCAGCTTGTTTTATTGCTTAAAACCGATTAGCATCACTGCAATTCCCGAGGTCATATCCTTTGCATCGATTTCGGCCTCAATAATGCAGTCCATCGAGTTTTCGAACTTGAAATCCCAATACGGGGTGTTCTCGAAATCGCGGTTTGTGAAGAGCAGGTTGCGGTCCTGGTCGTAAACCGAGAAGGCCAGATTGCCGGCGTCGGTTCCGCAATAGCCGACCAAACGATAAATGGTACCGCCATAAAACGTAACATAGAACTCGGCAATATCTTCTTTGTTGAGCAGCACAGTATAATACTGTCCGTCAGACACATACTTGTCGGTCATATGCGACTGGCACATTTTAATCGACGACTCGACTTGGGCCGTCAACATTTTGGGTGTGGCTATCGCCAGCACAGCCAATATCAGTAAATATCTCATCGACACTTTCATATTCTATCCTATAATTTGTTTTCTAATGGTCGCCACCTTGCCCGTAACGCTTGTCAGCACTGAGCTCGGCACCTCAACTGTGGTCCGCGACTTGATTATTGTCATACGGTTCTCGACATCGATTTCGGGAACAACGTAAGTGTAATGCTGCTCAACCTCGTCGAAATCGGCCGAAAGTTCAATCAGAGCGTCAACCAAAGCGCCAATCTCATCAAGCTCGGCATAGTACGGCGACAGTATTTTTATCAGATTCTCAAGCGGTTGCTTGCTTTCGCCGATGCGTTGCACAAGCTTGTCGTTGTTGGTATCTTTCACAAGCTGAGTCATAATATACATAGCCTCAATCCAGCCGCCGGCAAGCACCAAGGCTCCCTCCCGCTGGCGTTGCGACTCTTTCAGGTAAACGTCAACATCGCGGTAAGTGTTTGACATTATGCGCAAAAGCGAGTCGGTGTTATCAACATTGTTCTCAACTCGCTCAACTAAACTTTTGTTGAACGCCGATGTGAGGTCCAAATCGTTGGCAATGTTCTTGATAACCGAGAACTGATTGACAATCAACGGCGATTGCCCGTAGATGTTCATATACGCCAAATCGGCTCCGTAAACGCCAAGGTTGACACACTTTTTGTATAAACTGGTGTAATTCTGATTGTTATCGACAGAATTAAGCAAACTCTCGTTGAATCTGGTGCCGGCCTCTTTTATCATCATTGTCAGATGATAGGGCGATGGCAAGCTGAACAACGTGTTGCCGAATTTTATTGTCTGCGCTGTGGTGTCGAGCGATAAATCGACATCGGTGAGTTTTGACACATCGCGTTTAGCGGAATTGTTGACGCACGATGCCGCCATCAACGCCGCCAATGTCAAAACAGGAATCTGTAATAGTCTTATTCTCATAACTTTATATGTATTCTATAATTTGATTCAACATTTATAAATTCTCTTCATAAAAAATCAACGAAAGGCTGCACCCAAGGACACGCCTTTCAACAATACTATCTGCAAGTAACTAAAAAAATCAACTCGTTACTGCACATAAAGCCACTTTCTTTTGTGAAAAGGCAAAAAAAATACCGACCTGGGGAGTTTCGGCTTAATCGAGATTTGAGAAAGCGTTGACCATCTCGCCATATTCGGCCGAGGTCATATCTTTGAGGTAATAGCTGTCGGGATTTTTTCTGATGCCAGAAACAATTACCTCGTAGTGGAGATGCGGTCCGGTTGATATGCCTGTGTTGCCTATCAAACCAACTACACCGCCACGGCAAACGGAGTCGCCAACGTGTACATAGTATTTGCTAAGGTGCGCGTAACGTGTTTTGTAGCCATAGCCGTGATCGACAACCACTTGCTTGCCATAGCCGCGCGGGTCGTTCGACACGGATACCACAACACCTTTGCCGGTTGCGTAAACTTTGTTACCCTCGCGGGCGGCAATGTCAACGCCATCGTGTGGAATTCGGCGGTTTTTAATTGGGTGCATTCGCCATCCGAACGACGACGAAACGCGATAAATTGACGGATTAACAGGCAAGATGCCCGGCATACTGAGCAGACTGTCCTCCGAACGCTGCGCCGAACGCAACAACGACTCGTACGACTGCTCCTGCAAATTCAGTTTGCTTGAAAGAATATCCACTTTGCGGTTGTATTCAACAAACAAATCGGTGTTGAAATAGCCTTCAAGATTCTTATATTTATTGGTACCACCGAAACTTGCCATACGCTTGTCGGCCGAAATTGGCTCCAAAGCCGAAAGCACGCGGTAGCAGCTATCGTCGTTGCTTTGAATCTCCGACAGGAAACCTTCGATTGCCGCAAAACGGGAATCCAACTGGTGGATATTTGCAATGCAAACCTCGCTCTCCGACTGCAACTGTATCGACTTAAACGATGGAATTACATTGAAATATGAGAGAGCCCAAGTCATAGCGCCGATGCCGAAAGCGGTAAGAATAAACTTGCCGCTGCGTTTTGAAAATTTCGCAAACGTTCGCTTCTCTACCTCGTAAGTTAGTGTTTCGCTATTAAAAATAAACTTGTCTTTCATCTCATGCGTTGGAAAGCGGTGGTAAAACTATGTAAATTTTGTAATATAAAAATGATTGTTAGCAGTTTTTTTTGAAAACAAAGCGTTTTTTCTTGAAAATCGGCACAAATACCTATGTCGTTTTGGCAGAAAATCACCAATTTATTATGACAAATAGTCAAAACGCAGAAATTGTATAATCAAAGATAAACCGGTAATAATCAACCGATTGCGACAGATAAAGCCGATTTATAAGTCGATTGATGAATCACTGGCTTGCATTTTGAAGAATTATTGGTCAAAAAATCAAAAAAAATAAGTTATGAACACGAACAATTTTACAATCAAGGTGCAGGAAGTGTTGGAAAAGGCTTTCAACATTGCACAAGCCGAGGGCAATCAGGCGGTTGAGACCGGCCATTTGCTCAAAGCTCTGCTGACCGAAGAGCAAAGCATCAGCCGATATATATTGCAAAAACACAATGTGTCGGAAAATGCTCTTGTTCCGATTGTCGACAGCATTATAAAATCGTATGCAAGGGTTTCGGGCGGCGACCTTTACCTGTCGTCGAACTTGAACGCGCTGCTGAACAACGCGCAACAGGCGGCCACCAAAAACGGCGACCAATTTGTGTCGGTTGAGCACGTGTGGGTGGCGTTTTTCAGCATCAACGACCAAGTAACCAAGCTGTTGCAAGACCAAGGATTGAGCCGCAAGTCGGTTGAGAACTGCATCAAGGAAATCACCAAAGGCGAGAAAGTGACGAGCCAGTCGGCCGAAGAAAGTTATATGGCGCTGTCGAAATACGCCATCAACTTGAACGAGCAAGCCGCCGCTGGAAAACTCGACCCTGTGATTGGCCGTGACGATGAAATCCGCCGTATCTTGCAGATTTTGAGTCGAAGAACGAAGAACAACCCTATTCTGATTGGCGAGCCTGGCACGGGTAAAACAGCCATTGCCGAGGGCATCGCCCACAGAATCGTGAAGAACGACGTGCCTGAAAACTTGAAAACCAAGAAGTTATACTCATTGGATATGGGTGCGTTGGTTGCAGGCGCCAAATATAAAGGCGAGTTTGAGGAAAGACTGAAAAGCGTTGTCAATGAGGTGATTAAATCGGACGGCGAGATAATTCTGTTTATCGACGAGATTCACACGCTGGTGGGCGCAGGCAAGAGCGAGGGCGCAATGGACGCGGCCAACATTCTGAAGCCTGCACTGGCGCGTGGTGACCTGCGCGTGATTGGCGCCACAACGCTCGACGAGTATCAGAAGTATTTTGAGAAAGACAAGGCGCTGGAACGTCGTTTCCAAATTGTTATGGTTGACGAGCCCGACATAAATAGCTCAATATCAATACTTCGTGGCTTGAAAGAGCGTTACGAAATGCACCACAAAGTGCAGATTCTGGACGACGCGATAATTGCTGCCGTCGAACTGTCGAACCGCTACATAACCGACCGTTTTCTGCCCGACAAGGCCATCGACTTGATTGACGAGGCGGCGTCGAAACTGCGGCTGGAAATGAATTCGGTGCCCGAGGACATCGACGAGTTGCAGCGCGACATTATGCAGCTGGAAATTGAGCGCGAGGCCATCAAACGCGAGGGCAACAAGGCTAAAACCGACACCATCAGTCAGGAACTGAACGCAAAGAACGCCGAACTGACCGAAAAAATGGCCAAATGGAAGTCGGAAAAGGCCATTCTGGACGACATCCAAAACAAGAAGAAACAGATTGAGGACCTGAAATATCAAGCCACACAAGCCGAACGCAGCGGCGACTACGGCAAGGTGGCCGAAATCCGCTACGGCCGAATCAAAGAGTGCGAGGCGGCCATCGAGAAGCAAAAAGCGCAACTCGAAGGTTCCGACACAATGATTCGCGAGGTGGTGACGCCCGAGGATATTGCCGAGGTGGTGTCGAAATGGACACACATTCCTGTGACGAAAATGCTTCAGACAGAGCGAGATAAGCTCATCAATCTTGAAGACGAACTGCACAAGCGTGTGATTGGGCAAGACCGCGCCATCGAGGCCATCGCCAACGCTGTGCGCCGAAGCCGTGCGGGGTTGCAGGACGCCAACAAGCCCATCGGGTCGTTCATCTTTTTGGGCACCACAGGCGTGGGCAAAACCGAGCTGGCCAAGGCTCTGGCGGGCTTCCTGTTCAACGACGAGAATCAAATGACGAGGATTGATATGTCGGAATATCAGGAACGTCACTCTGTGTCGAGGCTGATTGGCGCGCCTCCGGGATACGTTGGCTACGACGAGGGCGGACAGCTGACCGAAGCCGTGCGGCGGAAACCGTATTCGGTAGTCTTGCTCGACGAGATTGAGAAGGCACACCCCGACGTGTTCAACATCCTGCTGCAAGTGCTCGACGACGGCCGCTTGACCGACAATAAAGGCCGCACCGTCAACTTCAAGAACACCATTATAATAATGACATCGAATTTGGGTTCGGACATTATTCAACAGGAATTCGCCAAAATGACCGACTCGAACCGCGAAAGCGTTATGGACAAGGCGCAGAGCGAGGTTATGGGGCTGCTGCGGGCATCGATGAAGCCTGAATTTCTGAACCGTATCGACGAGATTATAATGTTCTCGCCGCTGTTCAAAGACGACGTGCGGCAGATTGTTCGGCTGCAAATCGCGCGGCTGGCCGACCGCCTGGCAAAGAATGGCATCAGCATTGAGGCCAACGAGCAAGCCATCGACCTGATTGCCGCCGAAGGCTACGACGTCACATTGGGCGCCCGACCGATAAAGCGGCTGATTGAACGCGCCGTGCTGAACCCGCTATCGACGGCCATTATCAAAGGCGAAGTGGACAACACGAAGAAGATAGTTATCGACGGCAGCGGCGGAACTATCAGATTGACAAACGGATAATCTTTGATTATTGACAAATCCGTGCTCGGTTTTCGGGCGCGGATTTTTTTTGCCATATAATTTATATGTGCGAAGCAATGGTTTCCGAAATTTTTCTTAAAATAGCAATTTGAAAGTTAAACAATGGCCAGTTGCCTGCGGGCGCTGCCGTAACATACACAATTACTGAATGATGAAACGGAAAATATCAGTCAAAACCAGTATGATAGTGAGCATTTTACTCACTTCAATTGTTACATTCTCCCTCTCGACCTACTATTGCGCAACGAAATCGAAGAAGATTATCCAAAACCGCACACACACCATTGTGGCGATGCAAGGCGACCAGAACTCCGACGCGATAGCGGCCAAAATCACGAATTACTACTCGACTTTGAACGCGATGGCATCGGTATATGCCGATTATTATGACCTCGATGAAGGTGAGCGCCAGTTAATGACAAACGCCAGCAACAGCAAGGTGCTTGGGCAGAACCCCGAATTCATCAAGCTGACCGATATGTGGGACGTTGATGAGTCTGAATATAAGGAAGTTACAGGTCCATCGCTCGAAAAACTGCCAAACAGAAGCGAGAGCGCCTATCTGTGCCAACTGTCGGCACCTATTAAATATGAAGGTTCGTTTGTGGGATATGTTTCGGCAAGCATCATTGTCGATAGTCTGCTGAACGATTTTGTGAACACCTTCGGCGACCAGGACATAAAAATCTATCTTGCTTCAGGTCAAGGAAATGTGTTGTACAGCGCAAACGCCAACGACCGCGGCAAACCGATGCAGGATGTTCTGTCGGCCTACTACCGCGAATATAATCTGGGGCAATACGTTAAGCAACACGAGCAGTACATTGGCGAGTGCAAGGTTGCCGGTTCAAAGGCCAGTGTTGTCAGTCTGGACCCCATCAAACTGCCGAACAACAAACAATGGACACTGTGCGTGATTCTGCCCAAAACCAGCGTTATGGGCGAAGCTCAATACATCACACTCATTGCGGGACTGCTTACACTGCTGTGCCTCATCATTTTAGGCGTTCTGACATTCCTGATTTCGCGGAAAATCAGTCAATCGCTGCGGGCGATAAACGGAGTGCTCGAAAATGTATCGAAGGGTAACTTGCAGAACAACAACGCTTTGTCGGAAACAATGCTGAAAGAGATTAACGAAATCAGCTCATCGACAAACGCTGTGATTGACGGCCTGATTCGGGCTTCGGTCTTCTCGGAAGAGATTGGCAACGGCAACCTCGACACCGAATTCACCACGCTGAGCGAAGACGACAAACTTGGCAACGCGCTCATCAATATGCGCGACAGCTTGCAGAAAAACGACGAGGAGAACAAACGCCGCAAGATTGAGGATGAGAAAGTTAACTGGGCTACATCGGGCTTGGCGAAATTCGGCGAGATTCTGCACACCAACAGTCAGAACATCAACGACTTATCGTACGAGATTCTGCGCAACCTCATCAAGTATATCGATGTAAACCAGGGCGCAATCTACGTGCTCGACGATACCGGCGAGGAGGCCGTTTACGAAATGACTGCCGCCATTGCTTACGACCGACGCAAATTCCTGCAAAAGCGCTTTGCTGTGGGCGAAGACCTTGTTGGCCGCTGCGCATACGAGCGCAAAACCATCTATATGACCGACATCCCGAAGGATTACATCAACATTACATCGGGAATGGGAAGTTCAACAGCCTCTACCCTGCTACTTGTTCCGTTGGTGCTGAACGACGAGATTTTCGGAATCATTGAGTTGGCATCGTTCCATCAGCTCGAGGACTACAAAATCAACTTTGTTGAGAAAGTTGGCGAAAGCATCGCATCGACAATATCGACCGTGAAAATCAACGAGCGCACCAATAACCTGCTGAACCAGTCGAAGATACAGGCCGAAGAGCTTGCATCGAAGGAAGAGGAAATGCGGCAGAATATGGAAGAGCTGCAAGCCACACAGGAGGAAGCCGCACGCCGCGAGAACGAGTCGAACGCCGTTATGAAGGTTATCAACAGCAAAATGATTGTGGTTGAGTACGATATGAATGGCACCATCACAAATGTGAACCAAACTTACGCCGCACTTCTCGGCTCGACCACCGAGCAGCTTATCGGCAAAAAATCGGACGACGGTGTTGAAATGAACGCCGAAAAACGCGCTGCCCACAATCAGATGTGGAACCAGCTGCGCCGCGGCCAGATTGTTACCGAAACCAACCACATCACACTGAACAAGAAGGATTTGTGGATTCAAGAGACATACACTCCGGTTCTCGACCAAAACGAGACCGCACCGTACAAGGTGATTAAAGTGGGCATCGACGTTACCGACCAAATGAAAGCCGGCAACATCATCAGCAAACTTGAGAAAGAGAATGCCGCCAGCGCCGAGAAAATCATCGAGCTGGAGAACCAACTGAGCAGCCAACCGGCAGCAGCGCCCGCCAAAAAAGCCGGCAAGCAAGCCAAAAGCGAACCGGTTGAAACCGCAACCGAGTTCGACGCAGAGGTTGGCGAGCAGGAACTGATTGAGTGGAACGATGCCAACGACACCGGCATTATCGAAATCGACGAGCAGCTGAAACAGCTTTCGGAACTTGCCAACACGGTTTACACAACGTTCCGCGCCAACAAGTCGAAGAAAGAGATTAAAGACTCGCTGCGCAGCCTGAGCGACTTTGCCCAATACCACTTCGGAACCGTTGAAGGCTACGCCGACGAATCGGGTTACGCTGATGCAGCGGCTATCAAACAGTCGTTCAAGAACTTCAGTGTAAAAATCAACGACTTTGCCAAACTCTACGCCGACGGCAAAGTGAAATCGGCCGACGCTCTGATGCTGTTTATGAGCAACTGGATGAAAGCCGACATTGAGCAAATGAAACTTCTGGCTGCCAATCTGAAAAAATAGGATTTGACATCACGACAACAAAAAAGGTCGTCCCAAAAGGAACGACCTTTTTTGTTTATGCTGTCGTCATACTCTACAACGCATTCAACTCGCTCTCCGTCAGGCAATTCAGCGAATTGCGGCGGATAACTTCGTGGGCGGCTTCCATATTGTTGGGGCGCATAACCACCACGCCGTTGGTCTTGTCAGAGAAGCAGTACATATACTCGATGCTGATGCCCGCTTTGGTGAAGCACTCGATGGTCTCGGAAAATTTGCCTGCCGAAGCGTCGGTTTTGATGGCCAACACGTCGCTCAAATTAGCAGTAACACCTTGCTCTTTAAGCAGTTGGAAAGCCTTGTGCTGATTGGTTGTAATCAGGCGCAGAATGCCATACTCGGTGGTGTCGGCCACGGTGGCGGCAATGATGCGGATGTTCTCTTTGCTCAAGAATGTGAGAATCTCGTTCAGGCGTCCGAACTTATTCTCCACGAATACTGATATTTGACTGATTGTCATAGCATTATCCTCCTTTAAACTAATTTGCGTAAATCTTTAACACGAACGGCTTTGCCCTCCGACTGCGGAAGCGAGCCGCGCTCAACAAGTTTCACCTTCGGCGTAACCAAAATCTCGTCTTTCAGGCGGTGAGTAATCTCTTTTGCAAGGTTCTGCAACTTGCCGAAATCGTCGGTTGCAAGTTCGCCCAACTCAACCTCGACGATTATCTCGTCGTTGTTGTCAACTGGCTGAATGGTAATCAGATAGTTGGTGCCCAACTCGGGGAATTGCATAAGAATTTTCTCAATCTGCATTGGGAAGATGTTCACGCCCTTGACGATGAACATATCGTCGCTGCGGCCTTTCATACGGTCCAAACGGCGGTGTGTGCGGCCGCATGGGCAATCGCCCGTCAGGATGCGGGTAAGGTCGCGGGTGCGGTAGCGCAAGAGCGGCATTCCCTCGCGGTCGAGAGTGGTGAGCACAAGTTCGCCGACCTCGCCGTCGGGCACTGGCTCAAGTGTCTCTGGGTCAATAATTTCGGCAATATACGAATCTTCCCAAAGGTGCATTCCGTTCTGTTCTTTGCACTCGAAAGCAACGCCTGGGCCGCTCATTTCGGTCATACCGAAACTGTTGTAAGCCTTCACGCCGAAACGCTCCTCAATCTTGCGGCGCGTCTCCTCGGTATGTGGCTCTGCGCCAATCAGGAAGGTGTGCAAGTGAGTGTCTTTCTTGGGGTCGATGCCCATATCGTCGAACACGTCGGCAAGGCGCAGTGCGTAACTCGGGATGGCGTGGATGGCGGTGGTTCCGTAGTCCATAATGCACTTAATCTGGCGTTTGCTGTTGCCCGCCGCGGCAGGAATCGACAGCGCTCCGAGCCACTCAATGCCTGCCTGCATACCAAGTCCGCCCGTGAACATTCCGTAACCCGACGAGTTCTGAATCACGTCGGTGTCGCGCAAGCCGACCATATAGAAACTGCGCGCCACACGGTTGGCCCAAGTGTCGATATCGTGCTTTGTGTGGCAGATAACGGTGGGGTTGCCCGTGGTTCCGCTCGACGAGTGAAGGCGAATCAGTTCCTTCTTGTCAACTGCAAGAAAACCAAACGGATAGTTGTCGCGCATATCCTGTTTGACGGTGAACGGCAACTTGCGCAAATCGGCAAGCGACTGGATTGTGTCGGGCGTTATGCCCAACTCGCCGTACAATTTTGAATAGAAAGGCGATTTAAGTGCCTGTTTGACAGTCCATTTCAATCGCTCGAGTTGCAATGCCTCGAGTTCCTTGCGGGGCATTTTCTCTATTTCAGGTTGATAATAAAATCCGTCCATTTTATTGAGTTATAAGTTATTAGTGTTATAAGTTCAAAGTAGAGACGTAGCGCGCTACGTCTGTACAAATATGCGTCAATTTCTAAATCCTAATTAATCAATGATTCTCTGCGAACAACTTCATTCTCTCGTCAAGCAGTGCGTAATGGTGCGGCAGAATGTTCGACGAGCAGGCGCGGATACCGTTGCGGGTGCTGCCTGTTGTCGAAAGGTCGATACCGCTAACTCCGTAATACAGAAGCTCTTTCAGCAATTCGGCGCCTGGCATATTCTTATAGCCAATGGTGAAGAAGAAGCCGTCGCTCACGTCAACGTCGTTGTCTTTGTCGTAAACCACATTGAAGCCGTGGCGCTCCATTATCTCCTTGATTTTGTGTGCTCTATCGCCGTATTCCTTAATGTCGGCCACGAATTTGTAGGTGCCGTCGCAAGCGGCCTTGAGCATTGCGGCCATTGCGCACTGCGCCGAGTGCGACACACCCGACGAGAAGGTGTAAAGGAACACATATCCGAAGGCGGCGCCAAAGCGCGGAATGTTGTATCGGTCTTTAAGTGTTTGATAATGGCGCTGATAGAGTTTATCGGAAATGCAAGCCATTGCAATCCGCTGACCTGCGTAACTGAATATCTTCGACGCGCTCATCAGCATCACATAATTATCGGTGTAGTGCGACACGCTGGCCACGTAAGGCGGCTGGAACGGCTGTCCGTAGTCGGTGCGGAAGTCCATCGTCATATACGCAAGGTCCTCAATCACAACAACATCGTACTTTGTTGCAAGGCGACCAATAATCTCTAACTCCTGCGCGTTCAGGCACATCCACGACGGGTTGTTCGGGCTCGAATAGAGTACCGCGCAAATGTTGCCCTGACGGAAATAACTCTCGATTTTGGCTTCGAGTTTGTCGCCGCGGAAATCGGCAATGTCGAACGACGCCACCTTGACGCCAATCACGCCCGCCTGCATCTTCTGCACAGGGAAGCCTGGGTCGATATAAAGCACGGTGTCTTTCTTAGGGTCGAGTTGCGAGCAAAGCATCAGCGACGCAAACGACGCCTGCATTGAGCCAACCGTCGGAATGCAACTTTCGGGCTTAATGTCGGTGTTGACGAAGGCCTTGATAAAGCGCGCGGCTTGTTCCTTAACCTCTGGAATGCCGTCGATAATCGGGTATTTCGACGCCACGCCGCGGTGCAGGGCCTCGCATTCGGCCTCAACGCCCACAGCCGACGGCGGCAGTCCTGGCACACCCATTTCGAAATGGATAAATTCGGTGCCCGTCAGTTTTTCGGCCTGGCGCACAATGGCACCCACCTGACGGATTGACGCGGTTTTTATGTCGTTGATTTCCAAATCTTTCATTATCCCGTCGATAACCGACGGCTCGATTACTGTCTTCATTTTATTTAGTTATTGGGTATTGGGTGTTAGGTGTTGGTAGAGACGTGCCGTGCGCGTCTCTACAGAACCTTTCACCTTACACATTACTTACCTTTCAATCGTCGCCGTGCGGTCGGGACCGACAGAAACGATTTTTACAGGCACACCTGTCTCATTTTCAATGAATTTGATATAGTCGGCAAACTCGCGCGGGAACTGGCTCTCGCTGGTGATTTTGGTCAAATCGGACTTCCAACCTTTGAACTCTTTGTAAACGGGCTCAATCTTCACGCTGTCGATATCGAACGGAAAATCGGTAGTCGTCTGACCATCAATCTTATAGGCGGTGCAGATTTTGATTGTGTCGAAATCGTCGAGCACGTCGCTCTTCATCATAATCAACTGCGTAACGCCGTTAATCATAATGCTGTAGCGAAGCGCAACAAGGTCGAGCCAACCGCAGCGGCGTTTGCGGCCCGTGACGGCGCCGTACTCGTGGCCGAGTTGGCAGATTGTTTCGCCCACATTATCAAACAGTTCGGTCGGAAACGGACCTGCGCCAACACGTGTGCAGTATGCTTTGAAAATGCCATAGACGTTGCCAATCTTGTTAGGGCCAATACCCAAACCTGTGCAAGCGCCCGCACATATTGTGTTTGAAGAAGTTACGAACGGATACGAGCCGAAATCGATATCGAGCATTGTGCCCTGCGCGCCTTCGGCTAAAACCGATTTGCCGTCGGCAAGTAGTTTATTTACAACGTGTTCGCTATCCACAAAGGTGAATTTCTTCAGATACTCGATTCCCGCAAACCAATCGGCCTCGAGCGACTTCAAATCGTACTCGAAATTGAGCGATTTGAGAATCTGTTCGTGACGGGCTACTGCGGCAGCGTATTTCTCTTTGAAATTCAGCAAAATATCGCCCACGCGCACGCCATTGCGACTCACTTTGTCGGTGTAGGTTGGGCCGATTCCCTTGCCTGTGGTGCCCACTTTGTTCTTGCCTTTGGCGGCCTCGTAGGCGGCGTCGAGCAAGCGGTGGGTTGGCAGTATCAAGTGCGCCTTTTTCGATATGTAAAGGCGTTTGGTAAGGTCGTGTCCCGACTGTGCAAGTGCCTCGGCTTCAGCCTTGAACAACGCAGGGTCGAGCACCACGCCGTTGCCAATGATATTCACTTTGTCGCCCTGGAAAATTCCCGACGGAATCGACCTCAAAACATATTTTTCGCCGTTAAATTCAAGGGTGTGCCCCGCGTTCGGGCCGCCTTGAAAACGAGTTACCACGTCATATTTCGGGGTGAGCACGTCAACAACCTTGCCTTTACCCTCGTCGCCCCATTGCAATCCTAACAATACGTCAACTTTCATCTGTCTGTAATTTTGCGGCATTCACTGCCGATTTTTCTAATAAATTGTTATTAAACACTTTGCGGTTTTTAGGCCGCAAAAAAAGCGTTCGAAGGTAATAAAAAAGTTGATTGGTTGAGACTGTTTTGGCTATCTCTTTCGCAAAACGGCCATCGCCGCGTAGTGCCGCACCGTGAAACTGTCGGGGGCGATACGGTTGAGCAAGGCGCGATGCTCGGTGTCCCACTGCGCAAGCTCGTCGAGGCCAAGCGACGCCCCCACTCCACGGCAGGCTCGCATCCGTCCGTGCCACGATTCACGCGTGAACGGTACATCAAGCTCATACTCCTCGTGATGCTCAAGCTCGAAGAATTTGTAGGCCACATCGGGAATGGCAATCGGGTGCATTGTCTCGCGCGCCCCCGACCACTGCGGACTGTACTTCAACACAAGCTCCTCGCTGGCGCCGGCTATCGGGTCGGCAAAAGGCAACCACGCCATATAAAGTATCAGTAAGCGATCATTATCTTTCAGCAATTCAGCCAAATGCGGCACTACTCGCTCGTGGTCGAAATACCAGAAACACTGGCAAGCGGTTATCACATCGAAACTTGCTAGCGGAAATTCGATTTGCTCCGCTGAAACTGCCTGAAAATCAATATTCATACCACTATCAGCGGCCATCCGACGAGCCTCGGCAATTTGCTCGGGCGAGATGTCGGTACCTGTCCACTCCGCCCCAAAATGGTACATATTCCGCGGCAAAACGCCTGTGCCTGTACCCAAATCGAGAACCCGTTGCCCGGCCACGCAAAGCCCGCGGTCGGCAATCTTTTGGTAGAAGATGTCGGGATAAATATCGCGGAAACGGGCGTACTCCTTCGAGGTCCTCCCCCAGTCGAAAGCCCGGCCTGCGTCGATACGGTTGTCGGTAATCTGCATAATGTCAGCTA
Organism: Salinivirgaceae bacterium; assembly: GCA_017617355.1. Taxonomy (GTDB): domain Bacteria; phylum Bacteroidota; class Bacteroidia; order Bacteroidales; family SZUA-534; genus RUG13583. The sequence continues at coordinate 22,044 of JAFZWI010000002.1, forward strand.
ATTGTTGCGCAAAGATATGGTTATATTCGGTCAATCGGCAGAGATTTTATTTGCCGAAAAAATTTTTCGTTTTGTGTTTGCGAAAGTCAATATTGGTTGTACCTTTGCACCGCTTTTTCAGGAAAGCTCTTGAATCAGTAGCTCAGTAGGTAGAGCACATCCCTTTTAAGGATGGGGTCCTGGGTTCGAACCCCAGCTGGTTCACTTTTTTTGTGTCCATACTTTTCCATACAATTTTGTAGCGCGCTAAAAATCAACAATTTGCATTGTAGCAAAAAAAGTTCGTAACCCAATGGGGGCAGGGTTCGCCATCCCGCCAAATGTTGCATAATTCCACAAAATTCCACTATTTTTGCTACTAAAATGTTAAACTTAATAATTGAAAAACAACTATTTACAAAATTTATATGGATAACACATTAAATATCAGCATTTTATTTTTTGCTACCGTGCATAATGTTATAAATCAACGAATTAGATTAGCGCCATTTTTTGCTACAACCCAAAAATCGGCTTTTTACACTTTTGTAGCAGCTTAAAACGCTGAAAAACAGCATTTTGACACTTTTAGGGTGCGTAGCAAAAAAAACAAAGCTAAATAGTTATAAAACAATATTTTAATCAAAAATCAACATTATGGGCAGACCGAGAATAAACAAAGATGAGAAGGTCGCGCAAAAGGCGCGTTTTGATTTCATTCACTCGCGGCGCGGCGATGACAAGCTGGAGCTGCTAATCAATTTCGGCTATTCGACGCGCCGGTATGTGGCGACCAAAATAGAGATTCCCAAGTCGGCGTGGAACGCCGAAGAACAGTCGGTGGTTAAACAATACCCGAACAGCGACAAGATTAACCTCTATCTGCTGCAACTCAAAAGCAGATACGAGGCCGTGGAGCTTGACTGTATGACAAGGGGTATTCCCTTCAACCCCGAAGCGCTCAATATGGGGCTGAAAATCGGGAGCGCCGGCGTTGTGGCGTACTGCCGCGAGAAAATCGACATCGACGTAAAGCGAGAGCTTTACGCGCCGGGGACGGTAAAGCACTACACGACATTCTGCAACGTGCTGGAGCGATTTGAAAAGCAGATGGGCGAGCTGCTGACTTTCGACATTCTCAACAAGGATATGCTGATTCAGCTTGACATATTCTACAAGAGCATATACACCAGCTTTGAAACGGTGCGCAAGCAGTTTACATATCTGCACAAGTTTTGCAAAACGGCCAAAGAGGACGGGCTTTTGACGCACGACCCTTTCGCCGGATTCAAGATTGAAAGAGGCCGCGAAACAAAGCAGACAATGCGCGACGCGCTGAAAGCCGACGAACTGCGGCGGCTGGAGCAGATAGCCGCCGACGGCTGGCTCGACGATAACACACAGCTTGTTTTAGACCGCTTCCTGCTGTCGTGCTACACCGGCTTGCGCATATCGGACAACGCCGACTTGCGGCGTACCGACATCACCTACGACGAGGACGGACATCTTGTAATCGACCGTATCACGCTGAAAAACAAGATTAGGGTATTGCTGCCGCTGCACTACCTTTTCGACGGCAAGGGCGAGGCCATTGTCAACAAGTATATGGAGCGATACAAGCTGAACCAGTACGTGTTTCCGCAGCTGTCCGACCAAAAGACGAACTCAAAGCTGAAGCTGATTGCGGCGGCGGCGCAGATTCGCAACTTGGGGCTGTCGTTTCACATCGCGCGGCACACTTGCGCAACAATGCTGGCTGAAAAGACCGGCAACCCATATACCATTATGCAGCTGCTCGGTCATTCCGACATCAAAATATCAATGACCTATATACATAACAGCTACGCGACGGTGGTAAACAGCCTCGCCGGTGTCAAGTGGTAGTTGCCAATCCTTGCTAATTCTTACCAAATTAGCAAGAATTTGGGAATCAACAGTTGGAACACTTGTTTTGGCAATCGCTTGATTATGTTTTTTCATTAGTTATCCATTGGGACAAACTCCTTTCTAAAAAAGGCCGGCGAAGCACAGTAACCGGCCTTTGTTGTTTATAAACAAGCAAGCCGCACCATTCCGGCGCGGCCTGCAACACACAAAACAATTATGAAGAAAATCATCTAATCAAACACAAAGTCCTCGGTGGGCTTGTAATCAAGTTCTTCGTGGCCGTTCCACGCTTGGTTGTACGCACGGCTTCCGTTTGCCGTGAAAATTGTTTGCAGACCGTCGGTTGTCTCAATCTTCTTGATAAGCCACTTTTTGTCGCCGTAGCCCTTGCAGTCGGGCGTGCAGTAGCCGACATACATTAGATTGTCGTTCTTTGTCTCAACAACTTGCGGGCTTCTGCCCTCGTCGCTGATTGCTAAAATGAATGGTAATGCGTTCATAGTTATTTGATTTTAAAGGTTTTGATTTTTGTAAAACTCTTGTATATACGCCTCTTTTTCGGGAGTGCGCTCGTTAATCATAAAGTAATAGTCTATTTTATTTGCAAAGCCATACGACGGACACACGCGCTCACATTTGTATTTTAGAAACTCTGCCAGCGTCTTGGTCATATAGTGCGCGATGTAATTGCGGTAGCCGTCAAGAACGGCTTGCGGCTCAAGCAGGCGCAGCGCGTCGTAGCTTCGGCAGCAAAAATCGCTGTCAATCATAGTTGGTATGATATAAGCCGTAACGTCGTGCAGTTTTTCTTGAAAAGAGTGCGGAGTTACGGCTCGCGCCTCACAGCTGCAACGCATTGTCGTTTTGTATAGCTGGCTTAACCATAAGTTGTTTTTAATAACGTGCAGGCGCTCGTACACCGGCACCGATTCGTCGCCGACAATAATCTCATCGTCGCCAAACAGCCGCCAGTTCAGTATGACAAAATTTATCCAGCTCGGTACGGGCTGCAAAAACGTTTTTATGTTGCCCGATTCAAGATGGACAAACTCGTCAACATCGATAAACGAACACCAGTCCGTTTCGCCGGCGTGTCGCAACAACCAATCATCATATACTTGAACATTTGGAATAGCCGGAAACTCGCGTCCGCGCCAATCTTCTATCACAACGCTATCGCGCAGTTGCGGATTTATGGCCTCGGCAAGCAAGGGGTAGTCGGCATCGTTATTATCGTAAATGTATATGCGGTCGTAGCCTATTCCCAAGTGGTAGGCTATCCAGTCGTTAATGTATGCGTTTTCGCGCTTCGCCAATGTGCAAATAGATACTATCATAACTATATTAATTTTAATGTCCAGTTATCCCGCCGTCAAATTGCCCCGAATCATAAGGCTCCATACTACCGTCGGCATTTTCTCTATATTCCCAAGTTGCAAGATGATAGCCAGTACCACCGCTACCCCCTCCGTGGCCGGTATCAACGTTTGGTGTCATATCCAAATTATTTGTCGGGTCGCTATGATTGGTGTCGCCGGAAAAATTTGTGTTGCTGTTTTTTAAGGCAAAATCGCAAACTGCGACTACTCTTGTTGCAGTGTAGGTAAAGCCACTTGTAATATTTAGCTTCAAATTGTGAGATAACAGCCACGCAGTAGTACAATCCCCCTTTGTTATGGCCTTATACATTTTGTCGCCGCCAACGGGGGTTGCGCCGTGTTGCACCAGCTCATATACCGATGATGATAATTTATTTCCAGCCATATTATCACGCCTTTAAAGTCCTACGACTTGCTTTAATCTCTCAATTTCACGTTGTTGGGTTGCGACAATTTCGCGTAATTGCTCTATACACGAAAGCGCCACGATTGACAATTTTGAATAGTCAACACTTTTATATCCGTTCTCGTCCTCGCTGACGATTTCGGGCAGCACCTTTTCCACGGCCTGCGCCGACGTGCCGATGTTGGTTCGTCCGTCGCCGTCGTTTTTATATTCAAAACGTTTAAGCGGAATATCGGCCAGCCGGTCGAGGCCGAATACAAAATCGCTCAAATATTTTTTCAGCCTATCGTCCGATGATTGGTAAAGCCCGACGGCGGTAATGTTCGATGTGCTTTCAAGTGTGCCGGTTCTAACCCTGCCGTTCAAAATTGCGGCGTAGCCAGTCGGAACATCAATTTGAAGGCCAACGTTGTCATCGCCGCCCGATATTGAAATCGTGAGGCCGCGCAATTTTGATTTGTATGTGGTTGTCGCGTCAGTACCGCCGTGCGTGTTTCCCAGCTTTATTTCCGCGCCGGTCATTTCTACGGCTGTTGAAGCACCGTCGGTTTTGCCGTTAATCGTAAGCGGAGCTTTTTTAATGTTGCCGATGTATTTCCAAGTGCTTGATGTGCCGGATACACTGGTGCAAACAAATACCTTGCCGCTGCTGACATTGTGGTACATATCGCCGGCTGACGGATTGTAATCATAACGGCTGTTGGTTGTATTTACAACGCTTGATGTTGCTGTTGCGCCAACTGTGTTTGACGTTGTGGCTACGTCCGTGCCAAAGAACCAACGCCCTGCGGAAGCGTCAGCGCCATTTGTGCCGTTTGTGCCATTCGTTCCGTTTGTGCCGTTAGAGCCAGTCGCGCCGGTGTCGCCTTTAGCTCCCTTGATGTTGCCGATGTAGCCCCAAGTGTTAGCCGCGCTTGCTTTATAAACATTCCAGCTGCTTGTGTTCAAATAAAAGTCGCCGGCCTTTGAGTTGGTAACGCTGGCCGAAATGCCCGATGTGTTCGTGCCGGTTACGGTCGCGCCGCTAAACCACGTAGCGCCATTTGTGCCGTTTGTGCCATTCGTTCCGTTTGTGCCGTTAGAGCCAGTCGCGCCAGTGTCGCCTTTAGCTCCCTTGATGTTGCCGATGTAGCCCCAAGTGTTAGCCGCACTTGCTTTATAAACATTCCAGCTGCTTGTGTTTAAATAAAAGTCGCCGGCTTTTGAGTTGGCAACGCTTACGGTTTGCGACCCCGACGTGTGTGTTACGGCTGTGCCGCCAAACCACGTAGCGCCGTCAGTGCCGTTTGTGCCGTTAGAGCCAGTTGCGCCGGTATCACCCTTGTCACCTTTCGCACCTTTTAGGTTATGGAAGGTGAGGACGGTTTTTGGCGCTCCAGTCTGCGAATCGACTGTATTTTCGGGAGTTACCGACGGCGTTCCAACTTGGTCTATATCTTGACTTGTGCCAATTTCAATCTGCTGAATGGCTGTTTCGCCATCGCTTACCGCCCAGCTCGCAACGCCAGTGTTGCTGATAGCTGTGCATTTATACATTTTACCATCGGACTGACAATAAACGCGGCTTCCAACAACTATAATACCGTCATTGTCGCCATACGCACACGGCAAGGCGTTTCTTGCGTTTGTGTCCGCAACCACGCAATAGCCGCCCTTAATGTTATCCGCGTCAATCAAATGTTTGCTTGCCAGCGACGAGCCTAATTGAAATCCTACATTCATAACTACTTGTATTTATGCGATTTTATAATTCTTTATTTCTGCCGTACCTTGTTTGTCCGACATAAGGCAATAGTATGTTGCAACCAGCCCGTTAAGCATTGTGAATTGCACGGTTGTTTTGGTTGTTCGGGTAATATTCACCCATTGCCCAACGAAAAACTCTTGAATGTTTGCTTTACTGCTGTCAGTGGTTAGGAAGAAAATATAATCATTAACATTGTTGCTAATTGTAACGCCGTCATTTTCGTTGATTGTTTTTTCTTTGGTCATTGACGCATCGTATTGTGTCGGCGCAGAATTAGATGATTGTGCGCCGCAATAAATGTACTTTTTATTAACCACAATAGCCGACGATTGACTTGTGTCGGAAACGGTGTAGTTGGCTTTTGTGGCCTTTACCTTGTATGCACCAGCCGATTGGTTGTCGCTTACGGTTATCGTCTTTGAGTTTTCGGTTAATTCAGTCCAGTTTGTGCCGCCGTCAACGCTATATTCGGTTATCGCGTCATTTGTGGCCGACTTACTAATGATTACGGTGGCCGTGGCCGCGTATTGGTCGCTATTATCTACCGAAAGAGCCGGCTGCGCCACTTTTGGGGTTATGACAATAGTGTATGGCTGTGTGGCCTCGTCGCTTGAAACGCCGTTCTTTATGGCTTTCACCTTTACATATTTTGTCAGCGCGGAGTTGTCAGCGTCGGTGCTAAAACCGCTGGCTATTGAAAATTTGCCGTTTGATATTTGTGTGTATTCCACGTTAGCAAGCGCCGCAGCGGTGTCGGCAATCTTGTAGTAGGCGGTTGCACCCGAATCAATGCCCGATACCTCAATTACCGCGCTGCCAGTAACAACGCTTTTTGCTAATTGTGCAGCGGCTATCGTCGGGGTGTTCGGCTTCGTAAGTTTTGTAAGCGCCGCAAAGTAGCGGTCGTTGCCAGCCGATACAACCAACTGTTTGTTGTCGATGTCGATTGTGTAGGTGTCGGCTGGCTCGATGTTGCCGTTGCTTCCGATTTTAAGAATCTTGCCCGGCTCGGCGTTAGCCACTGTTGCGTTCAGCAGCTTGTTGCCATTCAAGTTTATGTCGGTTTTAAAGTCCATATTCAAATGATTTAAGGTTCATCAAAAGGTTCGTCCATTGGCTCGTCCCACGGCTCTTCCCACGGGTCGGGTTCGTCGGGGTTAGGCAGGTCGGGGTCTTCCCAAGTCGGTTCAGTCCAATCGGGGTTAGGCTCGCCGCAGCGTGAGCAGAATTGTCCATCGCCCCAATCGTGGCCGTAAGCCGCGCACTCATCAAAGTCGGGATTAGGCTCACCACAACGACGGCAAAATTCAGTTGTGCTATCCCAATCGTGGCCGTAAGCCGCGCACTCATCAAAGTCGGGATTAGGCTCACCACAACGACGGCAAAATTCAGTTGTGCTATCCCAATCGTGGCCGTAATCTTCGCACTCGTTATAGCCGGGGTCGCTCGCTCCACAGCTTGTGCATACTCCGTGTTCAAAGCTGTGCGCGTGTTCGTGGAATATTTGTTCATATTGCGCTGTAAACTCCACATTATTGGCCGGCATTGTGCTTGGAATAGCTGGCGACCAGCCAGTGAAGCGCCATTCAGTATAACCTTCGGGCGTTGATTCGTCGCCGTCGAAAATATCGTTGAGAGTTGGCGGCGTAATTGCCTCGCCTACGGCTATTTCAATTTCTTCGGGGTCAGCCGGTTCGCCCGACGAACCGAGATAGTTGAATGTCGCGGTGTAAACTTGTCGCTGTTCTTCGACGGCCACTATTGCCGCACCCATAATACTGATTGTCAGTGGATTTTCGGGCGTTACAACATTGTTGCCGTTCCAGCTTACGGTTATTTCGCCGTTATTATTCGCGATATTCATACCAACAGCCGCGCCGTTCAAATAACAAACCACAATCGGAGCTGTGCCGCACTTATGCGTAGCAGCGGCAATAGTTACGGAGTTACCCGAAAGATAGTTTTTGCAAACGTAGATGTAATGGCCGATGTTGGCGAGCTTTGTTTTTTCCTCGTTAGTATAGTCGTTTGTTGATAGCCCTTTATTGTCAACTTTGTCAACCTTGTTGCCGATTGCCGTATTCATTGCAGCCGCGCTATCCGCGTGTTCAGTTATCCAGTCGGCAATTTCTCTCAGTGTATCAAGGGAAGCCGGAGCGTTTGCCACCACCTCTGCAATAGCGTCGGAAACTGTCTTTTTTATTGAACCAGCCGAGCCGTCAGTTTTATTTAACAATTCAATAGCGGCTTCGTTAGCGTCGATTTTGCCTTTGTATGTGCTGACATATTCGTCAATAGCCTCTTTTCGGGTATTTGTAAGGTTGTTGTCGGTGTGAACATACTTATTATCCGATACGAGATTTTGGTCGTTGATAAGCTGGCTGGCGCGGTTAATCACAAAGTCAATGTCAGCGCCAGTAAAAGTGCCATCGCCAAGATTCTCAAAGAATGTGCCGCTGACGGCCTCGTACAAGCCAACAACACCGTCGCTCAAACGTTGTGCAGGAGCAAAGTGCGCTTGTAGTGTTGTGCCGTCATACACTTTGAACGAATAGAGCCTAACCGAAGCAAATTGAGCCACACCGCCGTCGTTGTTGCTAGCGAATAAAACCAATGTGTTTAGCGTTTCAAAATCGCCAGTATCGGGCATTTCGGCGGTTGTGCCGTCGGTATAGGTAAATATGCGGTTTTGATATTTCAACACCAATCGTTTGTTAGCTACAAGTTTCGGGTCTATTGCGGTTTTGTTTGTGTTTACTGCAAATTCGCCGCCGGGCTTTGTCGCATATATAGAGATAGAAAATCTTGCGGCTGCGGAGTTTTTACCACCAGCATTTAAAATGACTGGCTGGCCGTTTGCGGTTTTAGGCGCGTGAGGTGTGCTAAAGTCTATTTCAAAACCGGTGTTTTGGTTAGGTTTTATGTTGGTGTCAATATACTGGCTATAATCCTTATTGCTTTCAATGTAGGCAAGTTGTTTATAGCCGTTCATTGCTACGGGCTTCACCTTTTGCGCATAAAACGCATCATTTTCAAACGCGCTAACTTTCGTCGGCGTGTCGGTTAAATCGTTGTAGCTGCCCGAATTGGCTATCGGGTTAAGTTTCTTAACTTTGTTAAAGTCCTCATTATTCAAAAGATTGCCGTTTTGGTAGCCGTTGAGCCATTGCCACGCCGAGCCGTTCCATTGAATAAGCGAACCGGCAGGGTAGATAACTTGCTTGTCAACAAGGCAATCAAGCGACGCTTTAATGCGTCCGTGCGCGTCGAGCAAGGGATTGCGGTTGGGCGAGCCAAGAATGAACGTATCGACCCACACGTCCGAATGTAAATCTTCAAGCGTATAGCCGTTCCACCCCTTTGCTGTATTTAGTGCTTTTTCTTCATCAAGATAAATATTCATTTGTTCCTCGCCGGCAATCGAAAATTGCGACGGAGCAATGCGGAATCGCTTGATAGACGGCTTATATTGAACGTTACCGCTGGCGAAAATCACATATTTATCCTCACCAACCTTAAAAGCGCCCAAATCGTCGGCTTGCGCGTCCCTTACAAAACGAACTGACGATGAGAGAAAAGCCCACCAATCGTCGTGAAAATTAACCGAATTAAAATAAACGGTAGCTCCGTTACGGTTTATCTCGGCGTTTCTATAATGATTGTCAACAAATAACAGCCGCCAAACCAGCCGGTAAAAATTAGAATATGTATCATCGTCCGTTTCCTCCGTGCCGCGTGGGTTAATATCCATAAACGCATACGCGGTATAAGGCTGCAAAGCAAATGTCGGAGCGCCGCCTACTTGGTTGTCGTTGTTTGTTCTAACGACCCTATAAGTCGGGCACCACGGCAAAAATATTGCGCCGTTCTGCTCCATAATAGCCCACTCTGCTTCGGTAAATGTTACAAGGTCGTAATATTCAGCCGACGGCGTAAAAAGTCTATCCGGGTCGGTATCGCTGTATTTCAGCCCCTCTGCGCTCCAGTCCCAGCCGTCCGGCAATAACAAAAGGCCACAAACGTTGCCAATCATTGCAAGGCTGTGCAATGTGGCTGCATTTGGTCGTGTGTTGCCCAAATAGTTTCCCTCGGCAAATGTCAACAGCCGCCAGCCGTCGGGGTTAAAAGCCTTATCTTCGTACTCGCGCACGGTGGCTGTTGTGGCCTCGCGTATGCGGTAAGTATCGCCTTTTTTGGGGTTAGCTGGCAGTTGCGCAAGTGATTGGATTGTTTCCGCAATTTTGCTTATGCCGCCAGCAAACATTTCATTTATAGTGTGTTGGTCGTATTGCCCTATGCCGCCCAATTTCTCGGCCAGCTCGGTGCCTTGTTGGGCAATATCCCAAATATTATCGCAATACGCAATCGGGTAATTAGCAGGGTTGCCACTTTCAAATGTCAAGCCCATACTACTGATTGGACTTTTTGCGGTCGTTGGTTTCTTTGCTTGTGCCATATCGTTTTATTTTAAGAAAGTGGAATACTTACTTGGAATTTGGGCGACGCGCCAGCGGCAAAATCGCCAGTTGTGAAATATAGATTGTAGCCCGTCAGCGTGATACCGATATTCGACGGCGATACAAATGATTGTGAGCCAATCTTCGGGTCGATTACTGGGTTGTCCGATTGTTTTACGCTGACCGAAGCGCTCCTTGAAAGCACAAATAAATGAGCTGGCGCTCCAGTGTTATTATTGACTGTAATCTCGCCGTTAGGATTGGCCGTAAGGCGCGTAAGTTTATCGTTGTCCCATAATATACTATCAATATTTTTCGCACTCGCCCAGCCGTAGTAAGCGGTATATTTCTTTGTTATCGTTCTCTTTGCACTCGATTTTGTGCATTTAATGCCGATATATTTTCCGCTGGTTGGTGTGTAGTCAATGCTTTCTGCCTCTATTGCGCCACTTGAAGCGGTTAGCGATTTGGTATATACACCAATAGAGGGATTCGTCCAGCCGTTCCCCACAAGGTTAGCGTGATTATCAGGCTGCACTTTTGTATCGTCGAATTTTACCGTAAGCGTAACGGACAACGTTTTGTTCTCGGCTTGGTCTGCCCAAAAACTTACATTATCATTTGGCGATGTCGATATAGTGAGCTTGGTTAATGCTTCCTCGCTCAATTCTGCCCTCATTTTATCTTGAACCCAAACAATTTCGGGGCTTTCGTGGCTTATGTCGCCAATATCGCCCTTGTCGCCCTTGTCGCCCTTGTCGCCCTTGTCGCCCTTGTCGCCCTTTGCACCGAAGCCGCCAGTCGCGCCTTTCTCGCCTCTTGGAAGAACAAAATCGAGCGTTATATACACATCGCCATTCGGTTGTGTGGTGGTAGTGGCGGTTACGCTGGGAGTTGTACCAGCGGCGGCGGCGCTAATTGTGCCGACTTGAAAGATTGGCGTTTTACCCGATTCGCCCTTGATAACCGAAGCGTCGGCAAGGTTGCAGAACCAAGCGAAACCGTCGAGGCTCTTGCCGCTGGCCGTGCGGTTGCGGTCGCGAAGATAGACATCGGCGGTTGGCGGCGTGGTGGTTGTGTCAACCACTGCGACCATTTTGCCGTCGGCCACATCGTTGGCGTGTTGCTGCATTTCGGCGATTGTGCCATATACGTTAGAAATAGCAAAGCCCTCGCCACTTGCGCCGTCGCGACCGTTGCGCAGGTCGAATGTTGTTTGAGTGCCGTCGGTAAGAAGCAGGGTTACACGAATTTTAGCTCCGTCCTCAATGAGTTCGTGGCTCACCGAGCGAACACCAACGCCTTTTTCGCCTCTCAACAGCGACGAATCGAACAACCGTTCCTTTCCGGCAGAGGTTATGCCTAAAAGCCTCGCGCCCTCAATCAGCGATTGTGCCGCTTGTATTTGGTTTAATACTACTTTATCCATATCCGTATATCTTTTTATATCACTACAATAAACTTATTGTCGCTGGTCATAATGTAAGCGCCGTCGGCGGTCATAAGTGCGCCAGCCGGAGCTTCGTCGTTGCCGTCGGCAGGACGCAAATTGAAATCAAAGTCGGGCGCGATGGTGTATTTGAGTTGCTTTCGCTCACTCCACGCTTGATTATATGCCGTCGAGCCGTTGGCAAACAAAATCTGCTGCAAGCCGGTTTCGGGGTCGGTGGTGATGAGCTTGATAAGCCACTGTTTTTGTCCGTAGCCCTTGCAAGTCGGCAGGCAGTCGCCTACATACACGTTGCCGCCAGCCTCGGTTTCTACCACTTTGGGGCTGCGGCTATTGCGAATGTGCTGGTATATGTAGGGATTGATTAGCATAGGTCAGTCGATTATATCTATTTCGCTAACGCCCACTATTTTAGCGTTAGGGTTGGCGTTACGCACGGCTAACTGGCCGGTGTAACGTTTGAATGTGAAAAACAAAAATTTGCGTTTGCGCTGATAACGCACAATCGTTAGGCTATCGCGTGTTTCGATGTTTACCGCATTGCCCAGCATTTGAAAATCTATCCACTCGTCGTGATATTCGTATTTCTCAACTGGCTCGTTTGTTGCCGAATCGGTTATTATAATCGTATCAACCAAAAATTTATATTCGGTTTTTTGCTCAATCTTCTGCACCGATTGCAGATGTTTGAGCTTTACGCCAAGCGATTTTACCTCGTCGGCCAACTGGCTATTGTCGGCTTTCAACTCGCTGATTGTAACCGACTGGCGTTTGGTACGTGCAGCCAGCACGCTGTCGGCGGTCATATAATACTCAATATCGCCTTTCAACGCGCTGATGTTTCCGCGCAGACGGTCGCTCTCACCGCACTGGTGAAAATTAAACAACACGCTGATTATTAGCGCAAAAAATGATAATATGGTTAGATAGATTCGTGTCATATTTTGAAAGTTCTTATTAAATTCAAACTTTTGGCTTTTGCCTTTAATTCCTTGTCCTTCCACGCATATACACCTATGTAGCTGTTCCTTAATTTTTCTTCATCGCTGGGAATATGAACAACGGAAAGCGCATTGGATATGATTTGGTATTTGCCATTTTCGGTTTCTGCGTTACGGAATTGTTCCACTATGTCGGGTACTTTTGCTCCGCTGCTTAACGTAATAGACGCAACAACTGCGGCTTCCGATTCAATCTGCGCCTTTTCCACTTTCTTTCGTTTGTAGATTCGATAACCTACGAAGCCAGCTACGCCCAGCCCTAACACTGAAAGTCCGATTATTAGTCCTTTGCTTTCCATAACACTATATTTTTCTCTTTCGTTCTCAATCTTTAGTCTTTGACAAGGGCTATGCACAATAAAAAACCGGCAAAGTCCGTGGTTTTGGATTTTGCCGGTTTATGGTTGGTTATGTCGAATCGTGCTATTTGCTCAATTCGGGGATAATTTTGTGTAGGTCGTAATACATTGGAATAGTATCATTATCTTCACTGTTGTCGATATTTTGAAAATCGAACCCCATTTTTGCGTAAAATTTCACTGCGCCCTTGTAAGCGTCAACGGTTATAAACCTTGCCGTTATCAAGTTGTCGCCAAACGCCAAAGTGCTTTTTATTGTGTCGATAATCTTGCTGCCTATGTGTAAAAGCCGATAATCGTCGCCAATGGCAAACCGCCCGATTTTTACCGCAGGATAGGTTTTGTAACGCTTTCCGCTTGGTAAATCAACATCTATGTCCTCGATAGGCACTGAATCACACGACAAGGCAAAATATCCGACAAAATTGCCGTCGGCAAAAATTAAATATGTGGTGGCAATGAGGTGTTTTTGGTGCTTTTTGGCGCGGTTGCGCAAAAACTCTCTCAACTCCTTGTCCGAAATAACGAGGCTTTTCAAGAAAGACGGCAAGTGGGTGTCGTTCAGTTTTTCAATGGTTATTTCCATATTACCGACTTGGCCGTTTCTTTGATTTGCTTAATGCGTTGCGCCGATTCGCGCTTAACATTCTCAATTTTCCGCATAAAAACCTTTGCGCTTTCGCCCGTAATGGGTTGCGTTGGTGTAATATCGGTTCTACAATAAGCTGCCATATCAGTACGTTTTAAAAACGCACAAATATAACACTAAAACCAGCAAAAATCCAAAATGTCAAAGAACGTTTATAATTATTTGTTGGTGAGAGTTTTACTCAACTCCCCATTCTTGCAGTTTGTTGTTAAACCATTTTAAGTTGCTGCCGCTTAATTCGGCACGAATCCAATCCGTCAGCGACATTTTTCTGCCATCAGCGTTCAGCTTGCCGTTTTTATAGCCCTTTGCACCAAATCTTGCATAAACGAGGTTGTAGTCCTCTTTTGTTTTCAGCTTGTCGATTTCTCGATGGATAGTTTCTTCGTCAGTTCCCCACTTATTCATTGCCCCTAACAACGCACCCGCCGTTGTCGCAGCTACGCTGTCGGTAATGGTAAGGTTGGCACGATTAATGCTCTTTTCCACTTCACGCACTGCATCATCGTATTCGCTGTTTTGTTTTGATTCCTTAATTTTGTTCCAAACCTTGCGGCCAATGAGGAAGCACAAACCGCCAGCAGCTGCGCCAACGGCTATTTTGACAGCTGTCTTGTTGGTCGATACCACCGATTTAACGGCTTCGCCAGCGTCGCCTAAACCTTTTTTGCGACGCGCAAGACCACAACCTAATGCCCTTTTAGCGGTTTTCTTCGCTTTCTTTGCGGCTCTCGCCTTGCGACAAGCCGCGTTTTGTTTCGTTGTTCCCATAGTTGTATGAATTTTAATTGTTTACGCTTTCATTTTGCCGCGCCGTTTGCCAACGAGAAAACCAAACAAAAACAGCCCGACGCAACCTGCCACCCGAAGAACCTTGTTCATATTGTCGCCCTCGTTCAAATAGGCCAGTGCGCGGTTAGCCGCGTCTGCGCCTTTCTGCGCAACCTTTCCGGCTGCGGCTTTGGCTTGTGCTTTAAGCTCGTTTTTCTGCGCGGCGGTTATCTCGCCCAGCTGTTTTTGTTTGTTTTTCTTTGCCATAATCAAATGAATTTGAGCGCGGTTTTTACTAATTGCGGCTTTTGCGCGGCGGCGTTCAACAAACGTATCGCGTCATCAGCCGGTACTTTGTTAAGCATACGCTCTAATGCGCTTTCCAATTCAAGGTTGGCTTTATCGCCAGCCAGTGTCTGCTCGGTAACTTTTACTTTGTAGCTCATAACTGTTTTGTGTTTAAAGGTTTGTAAATAAATTATTTATTAGTCGCATTACCTTTCGGTTTGCGCGACATTTCTCGCTTTTGAAGCTCCATAATAAGCTGTTTGTTCTGCTTGGTTAACAATTCAAGTTTTTGTGTTGTCAACTCTAATTGCTTAACCAGCGCGGCGTTTTCGCTTTGCAGTTTAAGAATCTGCACGTTGTTATCGTTGACGGTTCGGTACATTTCAGCTAACCGAAGCAACATTTCGTCGTTAACCTTGCGCAATTCTTCCACCGCGTCATTGCGGCGCTTGTCGGCCTCATACCTTTCGTTGCGACGCTGGCGGCTGTGGTTTGTCAGCCAGTCGAAGATTAGGCCGATGATGTTTAATATTTTTGTTAAAAGGTTCATAATTATTGAATTATATCGGTTACTTCTCCTCTTCCGTTTATGACTTGATAGGTTATTACCTTGCTCCAATAGTGAGCATTATGCACGCTGAATTCAAATCCGACCGAAGAAATGTTAATTATTGAGTTTGCATTGCCGGTGTATGTATCGGCTGTATAAAGCCGTATATAATCAGGCCAATATTCTCTCGATTCTATATTGTGGTATGTTATTATCAATGTATCTCCATCTTCAACTTGAATGCCGTTATCAATAAGAATTTCAGCTGCAAATACATTCCCGGAAATGTTTAAGCGATACGTATTACCTTGAGGTATTTCCGCAACTGGCTCTTGATTAGCTAATGCGTTAGTAATAGCTGCCGAAACATATTGTTGCACAAAGTCGGCAACCGCTTTTGGCGTAACTGCAATACCAAATTCGGTGTTAACGTTGCCACGGATTTGGTCGGTGAGAATTACGTGTCCGAGAGTTCCGTCGGTAGCTCTTACTGCCGCGTGTGTGCCATCAGCTTTTAAACAATAGCCCTTTGCTTGAGTTATCTTTTCTTCCAATGCGATGTCGGCAGCTGAACGTTTATTTGCCTCTACTTCGTCGGCGGCTTTGCGAGCCGATATTTCGGCCATAAGCCGCCCAGCAACCGTAATCATTTCAAACATTTCGGCAAATGAGGCAGGATAATTGTATAGACTGCGGTAGATAACTGAAGCACGACGGATAAACGAGCCTTGAGAAATGCGACCAATCGGTTCATCTTTCGCAACATCTATAAAATTTATTTTTTCAAAATACTCGACCATATCTAATGCCGTACTGTTGTCGGCAATGCGATAAATAAAATCATTGAGTTTTACAACGTTTAGCGCGTCGAATATGGAGTTTGCTCCAAAATTCTCTGCGACGTTAAGTTGCACAGCATTGGTTGTAAGCCACTCGGTTAGCCGGTCGGGAGTTAAATTCTTACGGATTGTACCTTCGTAGTAAGATTCCGTATAGTAAAAATTCCACACACTCCTTAACTCGTCATATATCTTAATTCGTCGATAATAACTATATTCGAAATGAGGGTCATAGATTGGAGTTTCAATGGAAGTAATATTTGTCGGGTCTAAATTCTTGCCCAGCACATCGTAAACCGTTACATCAGCGGTGATTTGATAATAATTACCAAGCCATTCAACAATTTCGCCGGCGGCGTAGTTATAATGGCTACCAAATTCAAACGGCGCGACTTTTTGCAATAGAGCAGGCAGGTCAACAGCCAATTTGCAGCGGTAAAGATTATCGTCATTGACAATACATTCCCCAACGGCATACGACTTTTCAATGTCCGCACTATCGCCGGATTCTTCAAAGTTGGCTTCAAATATGTCGGGGTCGGCGTAATCGTCAATACAGCGGTATAAATTGCCTTGTCGTGTTACAAGGTCGCCAATGGTGTATGTTGCCGTCGGGTCAAACTCTGCCGCAAGTGTGGTAATGTTTGATTTAGTGGATACGGCTTTCGGTGTAGCGGCAACGTGGCTGTCTGCGCCAAGTTCGGGCTGATAGTCCGAATCCGACAACATTACGTGCGCCGATACAGCGCCAGTGGCTTCGTCTGCGGCGTGGCTGTCGATGTTGGTTTGCAACGTAGTGTCGGCGGTCTCCCTTGCCTCGGCTTCGCTGTCGATGTTGGTTTGCAACGTAGTGTCGGCGGTCTCCCTTGCCTCGGCTTCGCTGTCGATGTTGGTTTGCAACGTAGTGTCGGCGGTTTCTCGCGCGTAGGCTTCGTCAGCCAGCGCGCCGGAAAGTGCCTTGTTCAACTCCGCAACGGCTTTCGGAGTTGCGGCTGTGCGTTTGTCAATATCACTATTATCGTCAGCGTAGCTGTCGGATAGACGGACAAAACCATACCTTTCGGCGTTGGCGGCTAATGAAACAATCTCAACCATTCGGCTGTGGCCGTTGTTTATCAGCCTTAAATAATATGGCTGTTCAACAACATTTGAGGTAGCTTCCAGTAAGTCGTATTCATACCCCTTGCTATCGCGCACAAAACGAGTTCCTCGTGGCAAGTCGCGGTGCATAAAAAGCCATTTTTCGGCAAAATCATCGCCAACAGCCACATTGAATTTTATGCCAGTTTCGACGGTATTGCCAGCTTCTCGTTCAACTCTGCTGAAATCCATAATGCGCTTAACGCTACAAGGGTGCAGTTGCAACTCCCATTCAGTGTTTTCGTCGGTTTGACCAGTTATTGAATAGACATTCACTTTGCCGTCGGAATATTCGGTTAATGTGCGGCGATAATTGCCATTACCCATCAAAACAACCTCAAGACCAAAAGCTCCGCTGTTGTCGGGGTAAGCTCCGTGGTAGAAGCCGCTTTGGGTTAGAGCTTTCATTTTGTTTTTCAGTGCGAGTTTTTTATCGCTGACGCTGGAATTTTGCTCGTTCTCTTCGGCTGTTAAAGTCAATTCTTCAGGGTAGAAGAATCCACTCTCAACATTCTGCGTTCCGTCAAAAGCGTGGCCTTGTATTAGTTTTGTTTCTTTCAAACGGTCGGCCTCGACAGACGATTCAACCTGCACTGCCTGGATAGCATATTTTTTCCACTTGGTGCGCTTCGGAACAATAGGATTTCCGTCGTTGTCGAAATTCGGGTTAGGGTCGGGGTGTTCGCTGTCGGGAATGTTCTCGTATGGATTTTCAAGGCGGTCTTTTTGCGGATAAATCAAACCGTTGGATTCTGCTTCGTCGTAAACGTAGAAAGCACGTTCCTTTCTAACCCAAACAAACATACCGTCATAGGCTACATTGCTGCGTTCTTCGGTTATATCATCGCCACTTATAATAAAAAGGTCGCTTTCCTTGTTAACCACAAGGCGCACGTCAATAGGAGCGCGTAACGCCGTTAAATAAAGCGCACCAAAGCCAACCGTAGGCTGGTCTTTAAAAATGGATTTATCTTTCGATGTTTTTTCTACTGTCTCTGCCATAATTGTAATTATTTGAAGTGCGCCGAAAATGCTTGCCAGCCCGGATTATACCCACTATTAGGAAAGTATAAGTGCCAGCGTGTCAATTCGGAATCGGTTATCGGCTCGGACGAATCGTCCAAATAAATACTTATGCTTATTTGTCTCGATATAACTGAAACCGCCTTGCCTAAATCAAAATCTTGTAAATGGTCGAATGTTTCAACCCACTCATTACCAACTTTTTTTTCTTTTGAAATAATGCACAGCGTTTGACCGGCTGCGGAAAAATTTACGCCCCCCGGATTGTTGGAGGTTTTTTCAAATAAACCTAAACCAGTCAACGTGTACGAAGCGGTTGCGTCGAAGATTGTTTTTGAATAAAAATCGCTACCATCGGGCATACGCTTGATAGACAATTTTTTATTGACGGTATCATACTTTAACGCTATTTTAGTTTTAGACGCTTCAGTATTAAGGCCAGCATAATCGGCTATAATAGCCAGCTTCGGGAAATAAAAACGTGCCGCCACCGCCACTGAAGCAGTTTCAAGTTTCGTCGGCTCACCCTTGTCCGCGTCGGCGGTATCTTCCGTAATGGTGCAAGTCCAAGTGTTGTTAGCTTGCACGGCGCGCTGCGGCATTGTTATTGTTAGGGTTGTAACAATTAAATCGCCATCAGCGCCAAATAAGCTGTCAACGGACAAGGCTGTGTTTCCACTTTTGAAAGAAATATCGCTCAATACGCGATGTCCGTCGCCAGTGGTATCGTCATTGTAACTTTTTGACGCAGCCTCAATGGATAGCGTTTCTATTGTATTATTGTCAGCGTCTTTACGGACAATAACTATTTTTTTTATCGGGTACGATTTCTTTGTTATGGTGAACGCAGGGGTGCAATTAGTGTTAACATTGACAAACTGGTCGAAACCGCCAGTTGCTTTCAATTCCGCACGTTTCTTTTTAAGAAGAATTTTTTTTAGAATTTCCTTAACGGTCATTGCATTGCCCTCTGCGCCAAAATCATACGATTGGCCGGAAATGGTAAAACCACCGTGGCTTTCAAACATTTCGCCATCGTTAATCGTCGATTCCAAATCGGCGAGTTCGGCAAAACGCTCCTCGGACATTCCTACAATATCGAGTTTGCCAGTAAACGGATTGAATTTCATTCCAGCCATAGTGTCAACAGTTTAATTATTGTTCATCATCGGACGGCTCTGCCGGTGCGGTTTTGCCGCCGCCTTTAGCCATAGTCAGCACAATGCCGATTGTCTCTTTGTTTGCGTTGAATACGCGCATAAGCTGCCAAAAATCGTCAAACTCGCTATCGCTCAATGTTTTTAAGAAATCGCGAATCATCTTGTATTGGTCGGCGCGTGGGTCGTTGCTGTCCTCGTCGTTGTCGGCCTCAATAGGCAGCGTTTGGCTATCGTCAGGTTGTGAGAGTGCGCCTTTCAACGCCTCGCCGTCAATGCCGAACAAACCGCCAATGCCAGCGGCGTGGCGCATAGCAAAGCCCTCAATGCCCTTTGTCAATATGGCCGTTAGGCTTGTGCCGAACAAACTGGCTTCGGGGTGCAGCTTGCGTGTTTCCTCGCGGCTGCCCTCAAGCTCATATTCCAAATCTTCAATGCGCTCGTTGGCTTTCTCAATGCGCTTCTCATACTTTTCTATTTCAGCCTTTAGCTGGTCGCGTTCCTGCGTTCTCACAGCAAGGTCGGCGGTGAGCTGGGCTATCTTCTCGTTCTTTTTCTCATCATCGTGGCGTTTTTCGTTAAGTCCGTCGCGAATGGTCAATATTTGATTCAAGCCGCCAGTGCCATCGTCAGTTCCAGCCAAACCGCCGAAGCCCATAAGTGTAAGCACGTTGGTTACTTGCTTAAACGCCTCAAACTGTGCGTTGGGCATTTGCGGCTGCGGTTGCGCGGTTGCCGGTTGTTCCTGCTGGTGTTGTTCTTCGCGGCGGCTTACTGGGTGGTTCTCATACGGTTCTTTAAGACATATTTCCTCATCAAGTTTAACTTCATCGTTGCCGCGCCCTACCACTTTTACGTGAATATTGGCCGTTGTCGAATCTTTTGTTAGAGACAAAAGGTCGTTTTTGAATTTCTCGGTCAATTTGGCTCTTTCTTCGGGGCGGTCTTTATAGTTGTTGTAATGCTCCGAAAAACGTTGTAACTCCTTGTTAAAGCTGGTGTCAACAGCCCAAATTGTGTAGCCGAACACCTTACCTTTAAGGCCATCGACAAAGTTTATGCACTTGTCGATTTTTGCGTTAATGTCTGCTAATGATTGTGCCATAATTGTTTGTTTTGTGTTGTTGTGCTTATTTCTTTCTTCGGTTCAGCACAATAGGCTCATCATCATCTTCAAGCCTAATGGGTTTAACCGGCGTAATCTTTATAAATTCGAGAACGTATCTCGGACAAGGTTCTTCGCGCTTCCAACCGTCAAGGCCGCAAGTCTTGATGGTGATGTTGCGCCGAAATAACTTGTTGATTCCGTTGCCCATTGCCGCAATAGTGCGTTGGGTGGCTTCCAAGCAGGCGTTGGGCGATATTAGTTGCACTTTGGTAGCGTCGTCCACAATGTCGATGTCCGACGGACGAATACCGCAAAGCACATAGCTGTCGTTGCCGCAAGTGATGTTTGTCAGTGTGTCGCTGACGAATATCTCTACTGGCGTTAGAACGGTGTCGTAGCCGTTGCGCTGAAACCTCTCTTGTTCCATCTTAATTATTTGTGCGTCAGTCATAATTCAAGTAGATTTTAGCGGTGTAATTGTTCGATGGTTTAATAGCGTCGGGGGTCTCACTGTCGTAATCCTCGTAGTATGATTCGCGGATAACATCGCCAAGCAATCCCCATTCGGCGGCGGTGAGGAACGGACTTAACTGCTGTTCTTCAATAATAATTCGCAAGAAAGAGCCGCCCTGCACTTTTTCGGGCTTCGGCAGTGTGATTGTGTTTGGCACAATTCCCTGCTTGTTAAGGTGCTGGCTGACGCAAAGCGGAGTGCTGTCGGCAATAATCTGCGTGTTGTTAAGACTCAAACTGACAACGCCTATCTGCGACGATATGGGCTGTTTTTCAAGTTTGTCGTTTACTTTCGGCTCATCGAAAACGGCCATTACAAGACTACCCTCGGCCTCATACGCGGCGCGTTCTTCCTCGGTCGGGTTGACGGCTTGAAAAATCGAGTTGTCAATCCGCTTGTAGATATAGACGGTCTGCCTTGTCATTTCACCACTATCATTGACATAGCGGTTTGAGTAGCAGCGTTTGAGCCGCGTGTTAGTGCCTAACACTGCGTTGGTCAAAATACCGTTGATACGGCGTATTTTCGACGGCAATAGCAGTTCAAGGCTGTGGACGCTGCCCCATACCCCCCGATTCGGCACATCTATTTGAGCTACGTACAACATTGCTTATTCGCTTTCGTTTTCCAAAATGAAATAGAAATTGAACTTTACATCTTTCTCCGAAGAATTGTAAAGCACCAGCTCGGCGTTTGAGCTTCGTGCCGGTATCTTGTCGGCTTTGAAATCGTAAATGCAGTCCTTTCGTGCGCAGTTGCCGTTGTAGCTAATCAGTACAGCGTCAGTACCGCTGGGCAGAACCTCTTTTTGCGATATTCGGCACGACAAATTCAAGCCCGATATATCGTCGGATAAATTGTGAGGAACAATCATCACGCCCGTAACGTGTTCGTAGTCGGCTAACATCTGCTCGCGGAGCGTTTTGTTACCGTGGGCGGCAACGGTTATATCCTCAATTATTTGAAATGTCTTTTTCATTTTATGCTAATTTTTTGTAAATGAAAATCATAGCCAGCTTCCAGTTGGCAATGCTGACACCGTTGCCAGCTTTCAGCAAGTCCACGTTGCCGCATATTTCAAATGTGGCCTTTATGTTCTTGATTGTCTTTTGCTGAAATTCATAAACAGCGTCGGCGTAGGGTATTCGGTTGGTAATCGACACAATGCCTAAATCGAAGCCTTTTGGCAGCTCTTGATTGTCGCCGGTTTCCATAAGTGCGGCAAGATTGATGTCGCAAATCTGCATAGGCTCAATTTCGCCTCTTGTTTTAGCCCCCTCGGTCAAGATTGGCGATGTGTAGTTGAAAACCACCATCTTTTCGGGTTCGTGGTCGAGGTTGATATTCTGCTCTTTTTCCAACACGTTGGTATTGAAAGTTATCGCGGCGTTGTTCAGCACTTTTTTTGTGAGTGCCAAAAGCAGATTCTCTCTTGTTTCATCGGCGGTGTTGCCCCAATCGGCGAATGTCGGAGCTTCAATATCAGCAATACCGAGGCTGACAGCCTCTTGCTTTGTAAGGCTAACCGTAACACCATTGAGCCGTCCGTTTTCGTATGTTGCACCCTCAAACAAGGTTGCAACCGGCGCGTCGGACGCAAGATTAAAATCGGCCAGCTTTTCGCGAATTTCAGCATATTGGCTTGCGATAATATCCAATATGCGTTCCGTCATTTCCTCGGTTGTCGGGGTTGATTTGAGCGTAAACTCCTTAAACTCCACAAAATCGAAGCCGCCCGATTCGTCAACCGATTCGTCGCTGCAAACAAACACAATGTTGTACTCATTGTTGACAGTGCCGCTGATTTTAATCTCACTGTTGTCAACGTTTAGATTCACCTCAAGCGCGCACTTTTGCCAATCGAACCTGCCAGCGCCGTAGGGCGTGGTGGTGCAAAACGGACAAATGGGCAGCTCTTGTGCTATCTGCTTGCCGTCTATTGCGATTGAAACGGTGTCCAGTTTGCCGCCGTAGTGAAAAATCTTGTCGTTCTTGTTTTCAAAAAACAAATAGCGGATAGACCTTACATTGTGCGGTGTAACGGTTATCACCTCGTCAGCCGATGATGGAATTGCGTAAAACATTTTGTTCGCTTATTTTTTGCTAATTCTTCTCTAATCTTCAAAATCAATTTTTTAAAAGAGACCCAAACCGCAACCACAATATCGGATTGCGGTTCGGGTATCTCGGTAGGTTTGGTTAGGTTCGCCCTCGCTTATGCGCGATGAGTTTTCACACCGTGCAGCACCAACTTAATCATAGTATGGTCGGGGCAAGCGGTCGGAGTGTAAATCTTCGCGTCGATATTTGTCAGCGGCACAAGCATTTTTGGGCATTCGAGCTGCCAATCGCCTGCCAGTTTGCCGTTTCCGGCTGGCTGACGGAACACCTCGTTTGAAACACGCGGAATCAAAACAGTGGCGTTTGATTTGAGCTCAAACTCACCATTGGCAATCAGGTTGGTGATTTGACCGTATGCGGCTGCTTTGAGAGCGTCATCATCGTGGGCTGTGCCTACGGCGCTCAACAGTTGAATGTGAGTTACCAGCATATAGGTATTGGCCTCAAGCTGGCGTTTGCTGATGTTGGTCAAGCCAACCTCTTCTGCGTCGCCCGATTTAAACAAGTCAACGGTCGATTCTGCACCCATTGCGCGGGTTACGTAGAGAGCGTAGTCAACGCTCTGCATTTGTCCTTGCAGCACGGCGTTAGCCACTGTTGCGTTAATCGAGGAAAGACGAGCCTCAAACTCGGCTTTTGCGGTAGCCATTTTTGAACCTACAAAAGCGTTCTTTGTAATTTCCATAATCTAAATTTTTTAAGGTTTTTGAAAAATTGTTTTAGTTTGTTATCGGTGTTGATTACAACAATACTTGCTGTGCAACGGCTGGCTCACCGGCCATAAAGCCGAGGTCGCCCATCTCGCCCATATTACCCTCGCTGGGTACTGGCTGCGACGCAAAGTCATTCACGTAATCGTTCTCACTTGGCAGGGCTTGATACTCAACATCGCCCACACCGGGGAGTGATGGTGCGTCGATTCCCGAAATAGGAACGGCCGTATCATCATCGTCCCCGCCGCCGTTAAGTGTTGACAAGTCTTTTTTGAAAGCCGACTGTACGAGGCTTACACAACCACTGGCCATAACACCGAGAGCAGCGTCTTTAGCCTTTTGGTTCTTCACTACGAGTGTTGTACCAACACCCACACCGGCAACGACTGCCGGAACAACCCATTTCGACACTTTCGGCGAAAGACCCAGCAGGTCTTCTTCCTCGCCCGATGTGCCAACGGTCTTTTTCGACACAAAGTTGTTAATCAGCTTACCGCAGATGCAACCAAGTGCCACGAAACCAGCGCGTACCAAACTGTTGACCGCGATAGTTTTCTTCTCTTCAAAAGTTTTCTTTGACATTTTGGTTTGTTTTTAAGTTATTAAAACAGTTCAATTTTCTTGACGGCTGATTTCCTGCGTTTTTTGCGTCCAACACCGCTCAACTTTCCAGCAGCCGCGTCAGCAGCCGGTTTCCTTTTGAACAGTTTGTAGCCAACCACGCCAAGAACAACAGCGCCAAGACCTATTCCGCCCCAAAGCAGAAATTTTTTCTTTTTGTCGCCGGTTTCAGTTGTAACTGCTGGCGACGTAGCGTTTGCGTCCATAGTAGATTGATTTTGAATATTTAAATTTGAATTAGCTTGCGTTTGTTGTGAGGCGGCAGGCTGTGATGTTGTGTTATTGACAGCGGCCTTTACCTCGTTTACCGCGTCGGCGGTCTCGGTAACGGTTCTTGCGCCACCAATCACCTTTTTAGCAATATCTTTTGCCTTGCTGGCTATATTTTTCAGCAAACCGTTCAGTGTCTCCTCATCGTCCAAGCCATCAATGCCGTCGAAGCCGTTAATGCCTTGCAGAGTAATGCGGAAACCATTGTCGGTGCGCTGAATGTTGATAACCTTGTTAGCTTCATAAACACCTTTCGATGTTACCTTAATAGGGTTGCCGGCAGCGCCTTTTGTTGCGGCGGCGTTTTTGGCGGCTTTTAGGATAGCGCTTTTCAGCTTGCCATACAAACCGTCCATTACCTCCGGCTCATCAATTCCGTCGAAGCCATCAAAGCCGTCAGTACCCTCAAGGGTGATTGACAAACCTTTCGGTGTGCGCTCAACACTCACAATCTTATTAGCCTCATAGACTTTTGCGGCCTCGGCTTTTGTGAGTTTTTTTGTCGGCTCAACCTTTGCAACCTTAACAGCCGATTTTGCTTTGTCAGCGATTGCTTTTGGATAGCCAGTCATTTTAAGCTCTTGTGGTTTTGCTTGAACCACAGCTTTAGGCGTGGTTGAAATCTTTGCGACTTTTTGGGCAGCGTTAACAGCGTCTTTCACAGCAGCGGCTGATTGCGGTGCGGCAACCACTTCTTTGACTGGCGACACTATCGACTTGACTACTACGGTCTTTGCCGGTGCAGCCTTTTTGGTGCTGGTCTTTTTGCCGGTTACTTTCTTTACGGCTTTAGCCACGGCTTTTGCGGCTTTCACTTTTTTGCCGTCCAAGCCCTCAATGCCGTCAAGAGCCTGCACAAACTTGCCGTTGATAAAGCCCTCGTCGCCCTCGTAGTTCACGGCGTACCAGCCGTTATCATACGATTGGAGTTCCAATTCCGTGTTCGGCTCAAACACACCAATCATTTCGCCGTCCTTGCTGGGGAGCTTGCGAAAGGGTGCGCCTTGACCTGCTTCCGTTATGACAATTCCTTTTCCCATTTTCTAAATGTTTTGATTGTTACTTTGATTATTGTTTCTGCTTCTAAAAACAAAGGCTAACAGCCCCAAACCTACCACGGTGGCTCCGCCTATTATGAATGTCTTTTTACTTATGCCGCCTTGCTGCGATTTCTGCTGCTGCTTTGGTTTGGCGGTCTGCATTTGCGTTTGTTCGCTCGGCGACAAATTCTGCTGTCCGTTGTTGATTATCGGACGCGAATCAATGTAATCTTGCTGTGGTTGTTGTTGCGGCTGTGCTTGCTCCGTTTGTTGCGGCTGCTGACTGTCGCCGCTGGAAACCGCTTCTTTTAGGTCGTTGTATGTGTTTACCGCGTCCGCAATATCTTTTGCCGCACTTGTAACATTTTTGAAAAAACCGCCAATGTTGGCACATATTGTGAATATTGAGCCGGACGCTGCGGTTGTCGCGGCGGCGGCGGTTGCGACCTCTCCTAACCCTTGTATCGAATCATATCCGTTATCGCACAGTCCCGATACAACCGCTACCGGCTGGCCGTCGGGAATGAATATTTCGGCAAGCGACGAGATTTTTACATAACCGCTGTTTTTGCCGTCGGTGGTGCTGGCAGCAATCCAAGTGCCGTCGGTGGCGTTCTTGTTGTCAATATCAACATACAGCGCAGTACCTTTCGGGAGTTCCGCAACCTTGTTGGATTGGTCGCTGCCCCCCTCATACATTGTGGTAGCCTCTTTTGTCGTGCGTTGGTTAGACTCGGTTATTTCAAGCTCTTCTTTGTATTCAGCGCCTTTTTCAGCCGAAGCCTCATCGCTGGCAACAATACCCTTTGCCTCTAATTCGGCCTTATCTTCGGCTATATCAGCGTTTAGTTCTTCTATAATCTCATCGTCGGCGTTAATATCCTTACAAAGAGCCTCTATTTCCCCTTTTGATGTGGGATTGTCAGTTCCCTTCCATTTTTTTGACGCTCCTTTTTTCAGCGCGGCCAATAGCTTTTCCTCTTTACCGAGAAATATTTTGCAGAACATATTGCGTATGAAATCATACGATTTTTTCTGCGCCTCATATTCTTCGGGTGTTATACCGTATTGACTGATAGCTTCTTCTTCGGTCATTGAGCCTAAATAGCTGCGACTGGCCATACGGAACATATTTAGCCTAAAGGCGATGAGTAAACCGCCCTTGATTAACAGTGTCAGTGGGTTATAAGCCCACACCGCTGTTAATACTTTTTTTGTTAATTTAAGAGCAACTTTGGTTACTTTCTTTGTCAGCTTCCAAGCAGTAACCGTCGGTTTAACAACGGTTTCTTTAATAATCGTTTTTGCCGGTTCGTAAACCGCGTTTTTTGCCAAGTCCTTTGTTTCCTTTACGACGGTTTTAATCGGCTCGGAAACCGTGTTCTTATAAGCGTCCGACATTACTTGTGTCGTTGTTTTAACAACGGATTTTGTCGGTTCAACGATTGTTTTCTTTACCGTGTCTTTAACTGCGGTTGCGGTAGTCTTTGCAATCTCTTTTGTCGGCTCGACAATCGTATTCTTCACCGTATCTTTTACGGCTGTCGCGGTGGTCTTTGCAATTTCTTTTGTCGGTGCGACAATGGTTTTTTGTACGGTATCCTTTACAGCCGTCGCGGTAGTCTTTGCAATTTCTTTTGTCGGCTCGACAACGGTTTTTTTGACCGCTTCCTTTGTAACGTTTACAGTAGTCTTAATTGGTTGCGTAACCGCCGACTTTGCTTGCGAAACGGCCTTCTGCAATGATTCTTTTGCGGCCGCTTTATTGCCCGCAGCGACCTGCACACCAGCCTTAACAACATTCGCGGCGGCTTTAGTGGCGTTAACGGTGCTTTGTACCGCTGCCTTACCAGTGCTAACGGCGGCTTTTATGCCAGTTTGTGCGGCGTTGGCCGTTGTTTTAGCTACCGTTTTGGCGGCGCTGGCCGTTGTTTTGGCGGCAATTTTAGCCGCGTCTGCCGTTGTTTTGGCTACTGTTTTGGCGGCGCTGGCCGTTGTGTTTGCGGCTATCTTTGCGGCATTAGTTGTGGTTTTTGCGACATTTTTTGCTGCCGACGCGGTTGCTTGTGCGCCGGACTTAACCATATTAGCCGTTGTTTTTGCAGCGGTTTTTGTAACGTTTGCCGTTGTTTTAGCTACTTGTTTTGTCGCGTTCGCTGTTGATTCCGCAACATTTTTAACCGACGAAGCAACGTTGGTTGCCGCTTTGGTTGTTGCTTTGGCGACGGCTTTAGTGGCTTTTTTAATTGCATTCTTTAATTTTCCGTTGAGTTCTCCCAAGCCATCGAATCCATTGAGTGTCTCGTATTTAGAGACTAAAGCGTTCATTGCCGCGTCGTTACCGATAACTGGTATAAGCTGTGCAATCATTTGACGCACGGCGTTAGCCTCGGCCTCGGTGTCGTAGAATGCCAGCGGTTGAGCTGCTATTGCTCCACTCAATCGGGCAAAATAGCGGCGGCAGTTGTCAATGTTGTCCTGCACTGTCAACCCCTCATCAGCATTGTAGGCAAAATCAACGCCATACATCAAGAATTGTAAATCGTCATCAATTCCCGAAAGGCCGTTAAGTCCTTGCAGTGAGGCGATTGAGATTGTTACAATCGGTACGCGGATAGTCTTGGTGCGGACATATCCGTTTTTAATCTTCGTTTGGCGAAGATTCTTGGTTGTCGGTTTGCGATTTGCGCCTACATTCTGCCTAATTGTGGCTTTCAGCTTGCGAGTGAATGTATTGTCGTTCACCAAATCAGCGTCTTTAGAAGCTACATTGGCGAATGTTGTTGTCTTTTTCAGTCGGTTGAAAAGACCGCGCTTGTTGGGCAGGGTCTCAACAGCCCCATTCTTCAAAACGCGCTGTGTATCGGGGTCGTAGTTTTCGCCCGGCTCAAGAAAATGAGCGTCGCTCTCGTCGTTGGCGAGGCGAATCTTACCCTCGTCGATAAGGCGGCTTTCCTCTCGCGCCATATTGTCGATAGCCTGCTCTCGGTTTGCGCTATCCCAATTGTCGATAACGTAGCCGAGCATATCGCTTAATTGCTGTGGGTTTTGGTAAACGGCAACCGCTTGCGGTGCTGCGTCAACCACTTGCTTTGTGCGCAAGAGGTGGTTGTATATCATTTCGGAATCCTCAATCGAGCCGTTGCCTTGATAACCAACGAAATCCAGTCCTTTGGTAAGATAGCCGATATTGCGCACCGTCTTATTGTCGAGGCCGCGAGTGTAATACTGCACGGCAGCTTGACGGCGGCGTATTTTATCGGGCGTTTCCATTGTCCATTTTTGGAAACGGCGACTGCGCGTTTTGCCAGCCATATTGAGCTGCTGGTTGTAAGCGTTTTCGGCTGGCGCGCCATTCAAAAATTGTATAGGTATTCCGTTCATAATACTATCCTTCAAAAGTTCTTGTTGGTTTCTTCTCGGCAAAGCACTGGTCGAGTACGGGGTCAACGGTGTAATAGCCGTTCTCATACGGCACAATCACGTAAACGTGCTGCCAGCCGCGCTGATAGGCGGCTACGCGGAATTTGTATTTAATGCCAAGATTTTCCAGTATCGAGCCGATTAGCGTTGCAAAACAGTCGCAATCGCCCTTTTGGTCATACAATGCGCGAAGCGGACGGCGCACTTGTTCTACCATTGGATTGTCTTTCACGTACTGAACGTGTGTATAGACAAAATCAAAGATGTTTTGCAGAGTTTCTTTCAGCGTCGGGCGTTTGAGCCATTGAGCCAGTTTTGCGGTGTCCGATTTGTATTTCACGGCCACTTTGCGCATAAGAGCCACGGTGTCGTGTTCGTCGCCGTTTTCAAATAAAATAGGGTCGGTTTGCTCCAGTGCCTCACGCGGTGGAATGTAAGCTGCATAATCGCTTATAGGCCGAATGTTGCGGACGGTCGAAGCCGTCAGCCCCAAACCGTTCACTCCCATAAGGCTTAAATTGTAGCTTTGTGTTTGGTTAAGCGGTTGGGCAAACTGCAAGCGGTAGTTGTCAACGCCTATTGTGGCTTTGACTTGCAGGTATTTAACCAGCTCATCATAGTTGCCTTTTGTAATCCAGTCGGTGATGTTCTGCCCGACAACAGCAACCAATCGGGGAAATGGCACGGCGCATACCATAGATATAACGCCGTTTTTGCCCATCTTCCGACTAACACTATTATAAACCACACTTGAGAGGTCGTAGCCGTTGTAGGTAAGCCCTACGCCATCAATCGAAACGTTTGATTCTTTAAGCTGATTGATAGTAAACGACAAAGGAATATTGAGCGCGGAATTGCTGAACGACAGCGCGTTATTTATTTGTGCGCGTGCGGAAAAGTTCTCGCCAGTTGACTTCAAAAGCCCTTTCTTGGTGAGAACTTTGTAAATGCCGAATCCAACGGCAATCGCAATCAATATTTTTGTCCCTTTATTCATATCGTTTCAAAAAAGGTGGGGGAGTGTTTGAGACCAATTTATAGTGCCGCGTCCGGCGAAAGCTGTGGTAACTCCCCACTTAAAACCTTGTGAAACAAATTTATGGTAGCAGAGAGTGGTTAAAAATTCCACGGAATCCAAAAGGGTGGTTTGAGGCGGTTTTTGTTTGATTGTGTCCGATTATGTCCGTTTAAGGCTGATTGTATGGAAATCAGCAAAACAAAAGCGATAGTTTTGGTGGTTTTCGCCGAGAGAACAATTCCATAAAATAACAAGGTGGCGACGAATTTTTACAAGGCGGCTACAGTGGCTGGCAATTTTCAAATCATAAAAGCCGCTTGAAAGCAAAGCCCGGAGTACAAAAAACCGAACTACAACAAACTACAACAACTTACCGTTTCCATCGGAAAAGTTTTGAAACGGTGTCGGGTTGGGGTCGGAAAAGTTTTGGAACGGTGTCGGGTTGGAAACGGAAAAGTTTTGGGAAAGTTTTGGAAAAGTTTTGGAAAAGTTTTGGGTTTCCATAATCAAACTGGCAACTTTTCGGTTTATCGCGGCCTGAAATTGCGGTTTCCGCACTTGAGAGATTGTATTTGCCGACAATGACATTTTTTTTCTACCTTTGCATACACAAACACAATAAAACACAAACACTATGGCACAGTACACATTGCAACTCGACCGCCGCACATTGTTCGGTAAAAATATGTTCAATTTCCTTGCCGGAATGAATTGCATTGACGCAGACGCGCCAAATGTTGCTGTTGTCGATGAACGCACCGCCGAGGGAAAACGAATTTTTAAAATTTTAAATGCTTCGGGGGCTATTAAAAAGGCTGAAATTACCACCACCGATGTAACAAGAGCCGATATTGAAAAGATTAGAGAACTATCACACCGACGGTTGGCAGAAAAACTTGAATTATATGACCTATAATCAGCGCGATATTGTTTGGTTGAACTTTCAGTTTAACGATGGCCAGTTTAAGCCGCATTTGGCTATTATTGTTTCCGATAACTCCCTTCACGAAACAACTGGCGATTACTATATTGTGCTTATATCATCGAAACAAATATATCCCGAAAACACAATCGAAATAACCGATGATATGGTTAGCGGCTGGTCTTTCGACAAAAAGAGCTATGTTATCTGCCATATTATTGAAAGCGATTTGAGCCGCGATTTTCAACGCAAAGTTGGTATTGTGAAAAAAGAGTATTTCAATCTGATTTTAGATAAAATCCTGCGTGTTATTTTTAACCGATAACAATTCAAGATTCTTCAGTACGCCAATCTTTATCTGCAATAACACTTTTGCCTTGTTACGCGCTCTATTTCTTTTTTGCTAAAATTGCTCATTTTGATTTTTCGTTACTATCTTCTTGGGGATAATCATCTTTTCCGAGAATCATTGCATCTGCGAGCGCAAATATAAAATCTCGGCTTTCGTTCTTGCCTTTTGAGAATGCTGTAAGTCTTTCTAACACTTGCTTTTTGTTTCCAAAAGTAGGAACTAACTCGTTTATGATTTTATTTAATTGGTATCCTCCTTCTTTTATAATCAAGCTAACCTCAAATCGCATATACTTTACATTATCACTGCTATTGAGTTTTATATCTATCATATCGTCATTGGTTTTGCTGACTTTCCCTTCTAACACGCTTATTCTGCTTTCCAACTCCTTTTTATGTTCATCTGCTTTTCTTTCAATATCTTTTACTTGCGCGTAATTACTTACCACCACAAATGTTGCCAGTATTCCTACAAACGTTAAGACAACATTTTCGTTTTTAATAACGCAACTTGAAATATGACAACAAATAGATACGCCTAATAAAACAATTATAAGTGTGGTAATGATTATCCATAAAAACCAATATTTATGCGACCGTTCCTTGTTGTTTTCGATTTTTGATTGTCGTTTTTCCAATTTACGTTGAATTGTTAATGTAGAGGCCACACCCAATATCACACCTGCGGCAAAAATAACCACAGCTAATACCACAGTTTGCAAACAACAACACATAATCTTATTGTTTCTTTTTTAAGCTGCTTTCCAGCACCTCAATATATTTATTAAGGTTTTGAATTGTCTTATCCTTTTCAATGCAGTCGGCGCAGACACTTTTTGCCTTTTGGTACACTTCGGGGTATGTTATAATATCTATAACTGGCACTTGCAAAGCCTCTGCTATTTTCTCCAATAGTGAAAACCTCATATCACTATCCCGTGTTACGTAGTTGGAATAGGCGGTTTGACCAACCCCCAACCTATCCGCAATAACCGACTGTTTTATGCCTTTGCTTTTGCGGATTTCCTCAATGTTTCGCTGAATATCAATCATATCACAATTTAAATTATTGAAAATAAGAACCTTGTGGTAATATCAAAAAAAATACCACAATTTTCTTGCACATATCACAAATCAGTGGTATGTTTGCCTCGTCTTAAACATTAAGAATATGGAAACAACGAGAATCAATCCAGTACAGCCGAAGCGCGGAACGCTGCAACGAATGGCAAAGGCGTTTTGCCGCTCAACGGCCTCAATCAGCCAGCATTTAAGCGGCATAACAAATAACGATTTGAGCCAGCGGATTCGCAAAATGGCATTGGAGCTGGGTGGACGAGAAACAAAGTAACACACTATTTAAACTATACAACTATGGACGCAATCACATTAACATTCGTAGGCACTTGGACGGCAATATTCGCCGGTTGTGCGCTGGTGGCATACTGTTGCCAGCAACTTGAAAACTACATTAAAAAATGTATAACCAAACACGATGAGTAAATCTAAAGTGGCGCGGCTTCTTTTGTCAGTTAAAACGTTAATTGCGAATTGCTTTCTCGTTTTAAAAAGTTAATTAAAAATCATATTTCAAACCTTCACACGCCGCGCCACTTTTTAATCGCTTACAGCTATGATTAAAGCTTACCAAACACACGCAATTTTTCCAACACGCGAACCCGACGCGATATTCGTTGGCGCGGCTATGGGTAACTCATCAAAGAATGAAATCGGCTGCGGCGGTTTAATACTCGACAAGGCTACCTATCAATCTTTAAGGGAAAAGCTGGATAGTGCGTTTAACGCCTATATGGACGCTTTAGACCAAATTCTAAAAACACATAACACAACCACAAAAGAATCAATTTAAAACATTACAACTATGGAAAGCGCAAAAGAATTACAAGACAAAATTATGCAACTGATTGACGCAGGACAGCGGTTGCGCAAAGTTGTTGCGAACAATGACAAATATGTTTACAAGGCTTTCGGTCAGCTTCAAGGCAAGTGTTTTGTTTGCAAAACACACGGAGATATAATTGTGGCAAAAGTCTTAAAAATACACACCAATCACACATTTACCGGCTCGGAGGTTATTATCGGAATAGATGAATCCGATAACGAAATGCCTTTTTTGCGCCTTTGGTACAATACACGCAACTACTTACACCCAAGCGATATTAAGGCACTGACTGTAATCAGTGAAGATGATTTTACGCGCGTTTATACCGCTGCGGCGAGGCTGCAAGACGATTTTACAAAACAAATGGACGAACTAAAGGCTATTGTCGGTTGTGTTACTGGCGAGATTAACCCCGATAAAAAATAAAAACTATGGCACAAATAATAGTAGTCAGCGACGCGCAAAAGGAAATACTGGAAAAGGTATGTACCGCGCTATTGAATGAGCCTATGCAGCAAGGGGAACGCAAGGTTATCAATTTTGATATGCGCCCCTACACTATTTCTCAATTAAGGGGACTTGTAAAGCAAGTGTTTAACTCAATGGATATACCACGATGAAAGATTTAACAAACGCGCCAAGTATCAACCAAGAGGCAACACCGGCGGTAGCTGTCGAGGCGTACCACTGGTATATGTACCACGAATGGACGTTGCACGAATGTCGCTACCTATTCGGACGCGACGCTGAACACCTTTTCGCGCTCTACGAAAAATATGTTGAACAAAGCCGCACAACACAATGGGGCGCGGACGATTTATTCTTCACTATCCTCAAAGACGATGAAAAGGATTGTCTTGTGAAGCAGGCTATCACTTGCTGGCTGCAACGGAAAAAGTAACGTTTTAACATTTGAAGGTATGCGAAACAACATAACATTCAACGATGTGCCGTCGGTTTTGGGCGAAATGCAGACCGAAATGAGAGATTTGAAATATCTTATGAAACAAGTATTGCAGAATCAAGAAAACGGGCGCACGTTCAACGACGATACGCTTGTTTTCGGAATCTTTCGTCGCAAGGAGCTTATTAGAATGAACGACAAACGGCTCTACTCCGAACCAACATCACCTTTTAAAAACTACAAGCAGGTTTTCAACGCAAAGGAGCGCGGCTGTCCGTTTACTCGCCCGGCTGGTATGCGGAGCTGGTTTATTAAGGCAACCGACCTTGAAAAGTGGTTTTCGGAATGGGGCAAAACCGAAATCCCGAAAGAACCAATAAACATAAATCTATGAATACCGAAACAACAACCAATAGCGAACTGATTTTGGGCGTTTTCACGCCTAACAGTCCTATCCTATCAACTGACCCTCGGTTGCTGACCGAAAACGGCGGCTGGTTTAAGAATCATCGTGCAGTGCTTACCGCCGCGCATAATAAGAGTTACGGCTTTTTTCGCGCCAATGGAGTGCGCTGCTTGATGATTATGCCCGAAGATTTGGAAAGGGCGCTGGTAGGCAATAAAGCAAAGTTTGAACCTTTAAGATAATTTGATTATGAGAAACAAGATGAACGAATCGGACTGCCTTTGTCCGCGCTGCGGCGAGAGTTGGCACGGAATGACGCTTTATAGTATCTTCTTTAAAACAAACAAAAAGGCTTACCCAAACAAAACCAACGCTGAAATTAACAAGTTTGTCGAACAACAGCTCAAAGAGAACGGTAAGACTGGCCAAGAACACGTTACGGCCTTGATTGGTGTTGGCGGTATATGGTGCTGTCCTAAATGCGGCCTTTCGGTAGCCGAAAAAGACGTTTTCCGACTGGTTGACAACAAGGAACACCGCGTACTATCATATTGGATTGGGGTGCAGATTAGGCTAAAAGCCTATTTCCGGCTGAAACACCACGCAAACGAGTGGTTGGTGCGCCGTTATATGGTGCTGAACCAAAATCCCAACAAACACCTATGCGGCCTGCGCAAATGGGTGCTTTTCTCTTTCATTTACTTGTTAGATAAAAATGTACGTACCCCTAAAGCCTAACACTATGACAACTGCGGAATATATATCAAAGCCAATGGCTATTT
Organism: Salinivirgaceae bacterium; assembly: GCA_017617355.1. GTDB lineage: Bacteria > Bacteroidota > Bacteroidia > Bacteroidales > SZUA-534 > RUG13583. Next base: position 57,222 of record JAFZWI010000002.1, read on the forward strand.
ATAAAAATGAGCTTGCAAGAATGTTGGGCTATTCGCGTTGGCGTAACATACAGCAGATTATATCGCGCCACCCCGAACTGGCTGACAAGCTAAAAGAAAACGACTACAACAAAGTAGCAAAATTTCTCACACCGGCGCAAGGCTTGATAATCGCCACCTATTTATACACGGCACAATAAATTCTACCCCTATGTATTTCGACAACTGCACAACGATTGAAGAATTAAAGAGCGTCCGCAATGAATTGCTGCGTCAGTACCACCCCGACGCAAACGGCAATGTTGACAACGACGAGATACGCGAAATCAATGCCGAGTACACGAAGCGAAGCGCTGAATTTGCCCTGCAAGAAGAAGCAGAGCAAAACACCGATGCTGTTGCGATGTTTCTAAAGGGGGCTGTGGTTGCTGGTGTTGAAGCACTTTACAAAAAACAGCCAAAAGTGGTTAAGACTATCAACGATGTGTTGAGCAAAAGCGTTGGCGAGAATATTGCCGATTTAATCAACAATTTCAAAAAATAGACTATGAAAACAAAACGAATCCATAACCGCCAATGGCTTAAACCGCTTCGCCGGTTGATTAAAATGCAGCTGCTTGCCACAATCATTTTGGGTATGCTGACAGTGGCGGCGTGGATAACCTTTTTTCTCTTGGTTTTTAAACACTTTTAAAACATAACACTATGAGAGTTAATAAGCTAACAAAATCACAAAGCGACAAAGGCAAAGATGTTCGCGAGTGGCTAATCAAAGGCAAGCCGCTGACACAATTAGAGGCTTCGCAAAAATTCGATGTCCTGCACCTTGCTGGCGTAATAAGCAAAATGCGCAAGAAAGGCTACGGCTTCAAAGTAGATAAGGTTGTGAAGCCCGACGGCTACACTTACGCACGTTACCAAGTTATCAGTTTACCAACCGACAAAACAAACAAGCTATGAGAACAATAGAATCAAAAAGCGCGGCTATCCGCAAGTGGTTAATGAAAGGTTTGCCACTGACGCAAAGGGAATGTACCCGACTATTCAAGTTTATGAGGCTGGCTTCTCTTATCCACGATATGAAACGCCACGGCGCAAATATCAAAGTGGATATGGTAAGAGAGCAGTACGGCAGCAGACCTTGTGCAAGATATTGGCTGATTACAGCCTAAACGATTAAAACAAAGATGTTATGACACGCGACAGCTTCATATTCTATGCGAGTTTTTACGAGGGAATGAAATACCTCGATGATACTAACTACATTGCATTGAGCAAGGCGGTTATCGAGTACGCTTTATATGGTATCGAGCCTAAATTAAGCGGTATTGCAAGCGGTTTTTATCAGTTGATTAAGCCACAAATCGACGCAAACAATAAAAAGTACGCAAACGGCCTAAAGGGTGCGGAGTATGGTAAAATGGGGGGCAGACCAAGAAAGGGAAACCCCGAAAAAACCCCAAGCACGGATTTTGAAAAACCCCAAGAAAACCCCAAAAAAACCCCAAGCACGGATTTTGAAAAACCCCAAGAAAACCCCAAAGAAACCCCTAACGGTTTTTTAAATATGGATTTTGAAAAACCCCAAGAAAACCCCAAAGAAACCCCTAACGGTTTTTTAAATATGGATTTTGAAAACCCCGAAAAAACCCCCAATGAAAATGTAAATGAAAATGTAAATGAAAATGTAAATGAAAATGTAAATGAAAATGTAAATGAAAATGTAAATGAAAATGAATTAGAGTGCGAAAAAACAAATTTTGCCGTCGCTGACGCGACTACTACATCGGAAAATGATTTTTTAAAACCTATTGAAAAACCGGCTTCGCCGGAAGAAAAAGAAAAAGGTTGCGCGGAAAAAGAAAAAAAGCCGACAAAGACCGTTGGGGAGCGTTCAATCGAGTTTTGGGAACAACTGCAAGCCTACAAAGGCAAGTATAGCTGCGAAATGCTGCAAGCCTTCTACAACTACTGGAGCGAACACAACGAGGGCGGCAAGAAAATGCGCTGGGAAATGCAGAAAACGTGGAATTTGTCGGGACGCTTGGCAACGTGGCAAAAAAGAGGCGAGGAATTTGCGGCCAGCCGCCGTCCGGCCTACACACAACCAACAGCGCCGTCGAACATTAACACACCCGACTACTATCCGCAACAAGATGATTCCGACCAATTCTAACACTAAAAACATAAAGGCTATGACCACACAAAACACACAACTGCAAATTTTCGATACTGACGATTTTATCTACGAGCGTATCCGTCAGCAGATGTTGAATAAAACGTGCCGCACCTGCGCACACCGCTACCAAAACCCCGAAACGCTGAAGCGCAGCTATGTATGCGACGCTATTGCCAATGGCCGCACCACAACCGGCTGCTTGAAAGTACGCAACGAACAACCGGCTTGTATTCGATACACTGCAAAACAACCTAAAAATCAATAAACTATGACAGCAGAACAAGTGATAGCGAAAACCGAGCAAGTGATAGTCAAGGTAAAGCAGATTCTTGATTTGGAGAACCTTGCCAGCGTTAATAATCGTTACTATGTGGATAGCGACCACACGCAATGTGTATCGAACTACGTGGCCGAAATTTTCCGCAACGCGCTCAAAGCCGAAGCCGACCGGCTGCGTAAGGAGTTTGCGGACGAAGCCCTCGCCGGAATGAAAGAGCGCCACGCCGATTGCTGCGCCGCTTGCAGCCGTTGGAACATACCCGAATATTGCGCTCATTGCCGCGCTTGCACCGACAGCGAGCATTGCCTATTTAGCAAAGAATAAACCTTTAAATCATTGAGATATGGAAACAAACAAAAACTTTGGAGAGGCTTTAGAAGCCTTGAAAGCAGGGAAAAGAGTATGCCGTAATGGTTGGAACGGAAAAGGAATGTTCCTTTGGCTAAAGTACCCAACAACCGTCAAATCGGAGTGGTGCAAAGATATTACGCTGAAGCTCATTGCCGAGGGAAACGGCGGCGAGGTTATGGCGTTGGGAACAATTTGTATGAAAACCGCCGACAATAAAGTGCTGACCGGCTGGCTGGCCTCACAAACCGATATGTTGTCTAACGACTGGATAATTCTTTGATTATGTTCAACCGATTAAGAAACTGGCTAAACAGCCGCAAGAATCAAGGCAACAATCAATCAGCCGTTGTCCGCACCGACGCGCAAGGCCGCGTTACCGCCGTTAGGATAACTCAAGAGCAAGCTGACGCTATTGAGGCTTTGATGAACCCCGACGGAATATATTTCGTGGTTGTGAAAAGCCGAGGCCAAATACTTACGCTGACACACAATATGGACTACCGAACTATTTTGAACGAATTGTACTCAATCGCCAGCGAGGACAAGATGTTTAAAGATGAGTTGACCAATATGATAATCGACCTTAACCGATAACACTATGGACACCAAGCAGAAACACGCTGCCGCAATGCGTAAGGCGAGAGCCGCAAAGCTGGCCAAACAAGCCGAGCGAGAGGCTGAAAAAGCACAAAAAAAAGCCTACATCGATAACTTGAAAGCTATTGTTAAAGCCGAGCGAGAAATCGCCGCCCAAGCCGAGCGAGAAAAGCGTAAGGCCGAGCGCGAAGCTGAAAAAGCCGCCCGTGCGTTAGAGGCCGCAAAGGAAGCAGCCAAGCGCAACGAGCCGACGCTACTGGAACGCTGGCAACAAGAGTGCGACGCGATTCTTGACGAACTGCAAGGTTGTCCGAAAAATGCCGACAAACTTATGCGCCGTTACAGCGAGTTACAATATCGGATTGAAACCGAGCAGAATATGCAGGACAGCCACGCCGCAGTTGAACGCAGCCGAGCCAGCCGCGAGGTGCAAGTCGTTCACAACCGACCAAGCGGATTGTTAAGTAAATAACTAAAACACACAAGATTATGGAAGAAAATTTATTGTTCGTGGTTTCGGTTTTAGCCGTGTTGTGGGGAATGATTGGAATAGCAATATTAGACATTCTTGATAAAAAAAAATAAATAACACATAACACATTAACACACACTTGACAATGGAAAAGAAAGTTATCATTGAACCGACAGCCTTCCAACAAACAGCTGTCAACACCAAGCCTGCCGCAACCAAGCAAAAGGCAGAAACAACATTCAGTATCGGGCAGATTATGGAGCGCGAACCGTCGGCCACGCGGAACGCACCAGCGCCAGTCAAGGCAAGTATTCGCAGAAAATTACTGGAAATAGGCTACGACGAGCCACACCTTTACGACGCACTCTTAATCAAATACCGCAACATTATGGCGGAGCGATGGGGCGACACATTCACCATAAGCGCGAATGTGAGCCGGACAATCAATGTTGTGGCACGTTGGTTTACCAGCGAAGCGGCTATTAAGCCTAACTTGTATGTTGTCGGCGCAGTTGGCACTGGCAAGACAACACTTGCAAGGGCAATAGCAGGAACAATAGGCACAATCAGCGCGGCACAGTTGCAAACTCTGCGAATCAGCGGCTCTTACATTGCCGCCACACAGTTGCGCGAATACCACGCTGACGGACGGCTGGACGAGTTTAAATATCGCGACCTTATGGTGCTTGACGATATGGGCAGCGAGGAAATGGCAATAATCAAGGATTATGGCAACGACATCAACCTATTCGCCGACATCATATTCACGCGCTACGACCGAGCCTTGCCCACAATCATAACCAGCAACTTGTCAATGCCCGACCTTGCCGCCCGATACGGCACAACCGAGGCTGGCCGCGACCGCCTTGCCGACCGTCTGCGCGAAACGTGCTATCTGCTGGCGATGAATGAGGCTTTCCGCACCGAAAATGCAAAAGTAAAAATAGTATAACACATTAACACATAAGATTATGAACACTATTATTGACACACTGAAATTATTTTCCGACCCCGACGCAATGCGTCCGTTTGAACGGAAGCCGTTTCTCTACAAGATGAAGAACGGCGCAATGGCCGCTGTCGCCACTGACGGCCACCGGCTCTGCCTATTCAACGCAAATCAAATGTTTGACGCTGAAAAACTTGAAGAAATTAGCGAGCCGAACATTGAGAATGTTCTTATTACTGGCAATTATGTTACCACGCTTTCGGCTGATAGGCTGCACAAGGCTATTGCACAAGTGCCAATCATAACAACCGAAAAGTGCTGCGACTGCTACGGCCTCGGCTATGTTGACTATGTTTTTGAGGCGCACGACGGCGAACATTATTGGGAAAAACACGAATGTCCCGTCTGCGGCGGTTCGGGTTATGTTGGCGTAGAGGACGGCGAGGAAGATTTTGATTACACCTACGGCGTAAGAATCAACGGCGGCATATTTCTACCCAAGCACTTGAAGCCGGTTGCTGACGCGCTTACGGCAATGCAGATACCCGAATTACTATTCAAACACGACCACCACCGCATACAGCTTGAAAGCGAGCAATTTGTTATGGTTGTTATGGAAAATATGCTTGAATTCCAATATGGAAAGAGTAAAAAACATTGTTGATACCGCTGATGAGATTGCCGACGAATACAAACACTATAAAAATTGACACTATGAAACGATTGATTACACCGAAAGAGCGCCGGTCATACGACGAGGTGCTGGAGTTCGTCCAAGCGTTTGTTGACTACTACTACGACGATGAGCCGGTTGAACCCACCGAAGAAACCGACGCGCACCGGCTGGCAAGGTTTTTACCCGACTTAAAAGGGTTGTTTGAGAAAATGCAGAAGCGGCTGAATCTGGTGATTTTCGAAGAACGCGAAAAGGCATTAGCCGAGGGCTGCCAGTTGAGCCAAACCGAATTGAAGGACAAAATCTTTATGGCGGCTAAAGAAGCGCGAGAATCAGTCAACCCCAACTACAAGTACGCCGTTGTTGACATCGGTTTAGAAAGAGAGTGCTGGCTTACCGACGATATTGACGCGGCTATGCGTAAGGCTCACACACTGGCCATTGTTTATGACGGTTTCTACTACGTGCTTAAAATCTTCAAGGCAAAAGACAACTCCTATCAAACTATGATTGAGGGTTGCTATGAAAGAAACGGCGGCTATATGGATAGGCACGGCGACAATTATCTGCACTTTGATTTTATAGCCCGAAAACTTGGCGATGAGAACATACACAAAATTCAATAACGCATTAAAACACAAGACAATTTATGGAAGCGCAAATGTTTTTATTGAAGATAATTGCCCGGCTGGGATTCTTCACAACAGTTTATGAAAGCGGCAAAAAAATGTCAATCATATCAAGCGGCAAGTTGTTTGAGCTTGAGTTTGATGAAGATGGGCAATTTGCCGAAGGCCGCATATATGTAGAAAAGCGCGGCAAAGAACATCTTGATAGGACTATAACCGACCCTTTTGAAATGGTCGATGAAATCGCTTACAGCAAAAAATAAAAGCTATGGACACACAACAATTTATCAGTAAAGTATGCGCTATGCGGAAATACCAAAAGGAGTTTTTCAAAACGCACGACGCAACGGCGCTTCGCCAGTCGAAAGCGCTGGAAAAAGAGGTTGACGATATGATTGCCCAAAACGCGGCCACCCTGCGCCAGCAGCCACGCCAGCCCAAACAACAATCGCTTTTTCATTGGGAATGTTAAAATCACAAGGTTATGAAATGTAAAAAGACACACCAACAATGCCCGTATGCGCTGCCTATTTGTGCGCAAGACGGCTGGCGATTCATTGGCTGCACCTTTCCACCATACAAAGGCAAGCCCGTTGACGAGATTGGCGAATGTCCGAAGCTGCTGGAGCAGAAGATGAGCAACACGGATATTGACAAGTATATGGCCGATTTATACCATTTGGCGCGAAACGGCAAAGATATAAGCAAGTCTTTGAGCGATTTGTTCTGCCGCGCCATAAAAGCCAGCAGAGTAAATCTTGCCGACGGAACACACAAAATAAGCATTGAGCTGTCGGGTACGATAAGCATTGAAATTACCGCCAAAGACGAGGACATTGACGTTAAGATAACTGACGATACAACTCAATTCAAAATTTTAAACCACTAAAATACAAAGAATTATGAAAACAAAAGATTTAATGATTGGTAATTATGTAACCGACCAAAAAGGCAAGCCGGTAAGGGTTGCCAGCATAAACAGCAAAGGAATAACCTACGGAAACGGCAATATGATGCACTTTCTTTCCGACAAGGAAATGGGCGAATTGCCGTTGACAACCACAATCGTAGAGAAGAACGGCGACATTTTCCTGCGCTCGGACAATGGCTCTTATGTGATTGACGGCGTGGCCGATTTGAGGCTGCAAATAAGCGGCCAAATGTGGCATATTGGCTTGATAACCTTTGAAAGCGGAACACAACACTTTCTGCCGTTTTACAGCTTTACATCAGTCCACCAGTTGCAGAACGCGCTGGGGCTGTTGAACATCGACAAAGAAATTGAATTATAAATACTTAACACACAAAACAATGATTGATAAATTACGCAAAATCAAAGAATTGGCCGAGCGCGGAGTAGGCGGCGAAGCCGAAGCCGCAAAACGGATATTAGCCTCACTGCAAAGCAAGTATAGCATATCGGACGAAGAACTGACCGGCAAGGAGCTGCCCGACATATTCTTTTTTGCCGCTGGCGATTACGGACAGCTGTTTGTGCAGATTGCTTTATCAGTGTGCACCGCACCGATTTACAATGTTTCAAAAATGCCGAAGAGAGAAAAAAAACTTAGAGGCTGCGAAAACGCGAATGTGGCGGTTAAATGTCTGCCGTCGGAGTTTAAGCTGATTAAGGCAATGTTTGAGGTGTATTCGGACGAATACCGCAAGCAATTCGCGAATTGGGAATATGCATTTTACAGCGTCAACGGGTTGTTGGTGAAAGCCGCCGAGGGTAAAAAATCGAAAGACAGCGACCTATTGAACGCCGAGCAAATCGCCAAATTTGAGTATGGAATCAACAAAACGAACTTTCACAAAATGCTTCAAGAATGAAAAAGATAATGTTCAATGACCGCTACGGCCTAACTGAAGCTGTGCTGCAAGGCCGCAAGACAATGACGCGGCGAGTAATAGACGGCGCGAAGTTGCACTGGTTGCAAATGCAGTATGGAAACAATACGTTAGACTGGCTTCGGCACGTACCATACATACCGAATACAAACGTTGCTGTTGCACAGTCGTACAAGACCATATACTGTTTTGAGCCGTACCAAAGGTTGACCGAAGAATATAGTCAGTGGTTTCTTCGGCAAAAAGGGCTTACCGGCTCAAAAGGCTGGAAAAACAAAATGTTTGTCAAGGCCGAATTTATGCCGCACCAAATTCGCATAACCGACGCGAGAGTAGAACGCTTGCAGGATATTAGCGACGAAGATTGTATGAATGAAGGAATAGAAGAACATTTGAAGGGCGTGCAGTACGGCTACCCTGCGGTTGTATGGTGCGGACAATTTCCCTTTTCAACACCAAAAGCCGCCTACGCCGCCCTTATCGACAAGATAAGCGGCAAAGGCACTTGGGAGCGCAACGATTATGTTTGGGTGTATGATTTTGAACTGATTAAATGATTGAGTTATGATAAATTTCTTTGGCGGCTATCCGCTTTTTATACCCTCTCCGCGCTACACGCCTAAACCAGACTTTCATCGGGCATCGCGCGAGCCGGTATTATGGAAGCGCAAAACGTGTAAAACGTGCGAGTGTTTATATCATAATCACTGTCCGCATTGCAAAGATGTGTTTGGCCTCTACATAATCAAGCCCAAACACGCTGCTTGCAGATATTATCAACCTAAAAACAAATAAGTTATGAGTATGAAAGATTTTTTAGGCACAATAGCCTCGTCGCTTTTCGGGTCAGCGGTCAACCGCGAACCAGTGCTTTATGGCGTACCACCGCGCCGTCCAGTCGAACCGCAGCCGGTATGGACGCGCAAAAAGTGTAAGAGCTGCCGATTGTTCGGGGAATTTTGCAGCGAATCCAACCCTCAAGCAGCCGCTTGCTGTGAGTATAAGTCCAAAAACAAGTCTAAAAACAAGTAAGTTATGCAAACTATTGAACAAGCGGCGCAACAATACGCCGACAACATTTGTAAATATGATTCAAGCAACATTTTCAGCAAGTATGCCCGAAATGAGTGCTACACTGCTTTTTTGGCCGGTGCGGAATGGCAATCGCGGCAAGCACAGCCGAAAAAGCAGGACGAGCGAAAGACAATCAAGTTTTCCGTAAACTGCAAAGTGTATAGTTATGGTATGGGCTGTTATCGCGAACAAGTTTTGATCAGCTTTAGCGAAGAACCAACAATCGAAGAAATTGTTGCAGAATCGGAACGAAAATTGGAACACCGTAATTCCGCGATAGAATCAATCACAAGAATCTAACCCCGAATCAGTTATGGGAAAGACAAGTTATATACGAGGAATGGCCGAAGTGGTTTTCGGCGGCTCAATACGAATTAGCGGCGCGACAATGAACGGTAGGCAGGTGCTATGCTTTACCGAGATGGAGCAACAACTGGAGTGTGGGACGGAAATACCGCAAGCCGAATTTGATAAACCACCGCGTCCGCAAGTTGTGTTGGCGTTTGACAGCATCAAGTCAGTCAACGTACTACGTACCGCGCTGGATATGGTAGAAGAACATTTGAACCACAAGAGCTGAATTATGGATATTATCTATGTTATTCTTGCGGCAAAAATCATCATCGCGCTTATCGCTATGTGTTTCATACACTTGATAAATAACAAAGAACAAAAGGAGTAAGACTATGACACTACAACAAAAAGCAGAGGCAGAAGCAAGAAAATACCACAAGGAAAAATACAACTGTGATGGTGTTTGCCCCGACTTTATAAAAGGAACGGAATGGGCAAAAGAACAATACGAAAAGAAATTCGACGAGGCCATAAAATTGGCGCACGAAGCCCTAAAGGGGACAAACGGCAACCATCACACAACCGATTGTCTAAACGGCAACGATTGGGCTGAAAAAATATTTGATTTTTTTTATCACGAATTTTAATGCAAGGAGTTATGGAAACAAAAATATCAAACGAAGAAAAAGCAAGGGAAATAATGATTGAAACAGAGTGTTCCGACTATATGTGTGCATCTGCAATGACTGAATGTGCATTAAAAGCAATGCAATGGAAAGACGAGCAATCGGCGATAAAACAAGACACCGCAATAGCGTGTATTTTTTCATTTTTCAAATTGCAGGGTAATACTGATGAGCAGATAAACAACTTTATTGCGGCAATAGAAACACAAATCGAAAAAAATATGGAGAAATATGAAAACACAAACAAATGAGCAGGAAGCAAAAAACATTGCGTCAATACTTTCGATTGATATAGAAACACTACACGAAAAAAGTTGCTATCTCGGTGCAAGAGAAATGGGAAAACGGAAAAACAAACAGTTTGTGCAATTTCTTAACAAGCTGAAATTGCAAAGCACCATATACCGCGTTTTTGAATTGATTGAGAGCAAAATAAACGAATTGAGCAATGAAGAAGATTAAACTACCGCGTAGGCTGAAAAAAGGCAGATACCGAATTGCCAACTGGCAGAAGCCCACAAAAGCGCAACTGCGATTGAGGAACGACAATTCAAAAGCGAACAAGACGCTCCGTTGGCTGAAAATGGAGTATTTGAGCAAGAGTTGTAACGAATCGCCATACCGGGTGTATGAATCGCTTGGCGGCTGTGTAACGCTTGAAGATTTGGCCGGCTGGGAAGAAATGAACGCGCTTCTGCCGCTGGAACGCCGCCGCTGGAAGATTATTGAGGGATATACTGCCGCGCTGTTTAACGGCCACACTGTCGAGGAATTGCCCGGAGTTATCGGCGCTTATGATATGTGATTTTTTGATATATTTGCGGAGAAATATTAAACGTGTATGGGGAATATTGCTTTGTTGATTTTGGGCTATCTAATTGCCACATTACCCGAAGATATAAGGGATAATCGGCTACACGTTCATATTTATCGAATAACCAAACGAAGCAAAAAGGGCAAAGGCGATTGTGTCTGCAAAATTTGGATAGAGAAAAACGGAGAGAAGGATTTTGAAGTGGCTTATAATAGAGGAATCAAAAGCCAAGATTTGAATGAGATAATATTGTTTTTAGATAGAAATTACCAAACAGTGAAAAATGAGATTAAAAAATCATTGTCGGGTCAAAAAACAACTTTAATACAAGACGAATTATGTGTAAAAATCCGAAAGTAAAAGCAGCGATTGATAAAATTGCATTTGAGAAAAGAGGCTATATGTCAATTTATCTTGAAGATGGACGCTATCTTGCTGTGCCAATTAAAAACTACCCCGATTTGAAAGAGATACCATATCGGCTGCGTGATAATTGGACTATTCTTGACGGGCAATACTTTACATTTTTAGGGCAATCCCAAATATTTAGCATAACAGAATTTTTAAACGCATAATCCCGAAAAGGCACTTTAATTTAGGACAGAGCCGCCGTTAGGCCACGCGCCCAAGCCCGACGGCAAGCCGCAAGGCAAGGCAGACGGCGCACTTGATTATGCTGGTGTGTTCAGCCGTCCAGCAATAACCGTCCGAAACGAACACGCAGGACGGTTTTTTTTATTTTGTAGTGAACGTTCACTACAAAATCGCATATAAACGCAACTACCTAATAATCAGCCAGTCCCCAAAATTCCCCAAATTTTCCCAAACCGTACCCCAAAATTCCCCAATTTGTAACGGTTACAGCACTGGTTACACGCACGATTTTTTTATTCCAGTTTGTATCATTCCAAAAAACATTTACATTGTAACCGCGTAATGTTCTGAAAATCAGTTGTTTGTTGTTGTAATTTGTTGCGGTTTCCCGTACTTTGTTGCGGTTTGTTGTAGCATAAAACACCACCGCCAATTTTCAGTTTTTACGCCCAGCGCGGCAAAATCCGCGTTTTGGAACGGATTTAAATGTTTTTTGATGATGGAAAACGGACAATTAGGCGGCAACTACGATACTTTTTTCGACGAGAAAGACCCTCAATGGAATTTGACCGCCGATGATATAAAACTTATCGACGCGCTGCAACAACAATACAATGAGGCTATCCCCAACAACGATTCGCAACGCAACCGCCGCAACGCGCAGTTAGCCTATTTCTATGTCAAATTTTTGAATGGCCAGCCCGACGCGGTAACAAAAGCGTTTTTTTCAAGTATTCGCCGCCACGCCGGAAATGGGGAAAAGATAAAAATGTATATCGTTCCCGAATACGCGACTTACGACCGCATTGCAGAGTATTTATATCACAACCCGATAACCAAGAACATTGTCCGCAAATATGTACCCGATTTAAAAGGGTTGCCATCGTCAATCAAAGCAATGTTTAAATTTTTGATTGAGCTGTATAAGCAGCGCAAAACCGCCGCAGCCGACCCAACCCAGCCAGCCGAAGCCGCCCCCGAAAAAACGACCCTCGATTTTGCGAAGCATTTGGCCAAGCTCTACGCCGACGGCCAAAAGCTCGATTTTGTGAAAGCAAAATCAATCAGCAAACAAGGCGGCTACAATTTCACCGACAACGACCTTATGCAAGCCTGCGAGTTGGGCGTGGTGCTGGCGGCGCGTTCCATTGCGCAAGACGGCGACGGCAGAATACAAGACCGTTTCCCCCGACTTGTTGACCTTTACGCCCGACAAACAAGGATAACAACGAAAGACCAAATCGGCGAATCGTTGCAGCAATACTCAACACCCTGCCCGATAGCCTATTTGCTTGATATGTGGGTGCGCCAAACAATGATTGGCCAAACACGGCATTTCTACGAACCAACCGCCGGAAATGGTTTGCTCACAATCGGACTGCCACTCGACGCGACCGAGGTTAACGAAATCGACCCACCGCGTTATAAGAACCTTTTGCAGCAGGGCTTTTGCCGAGTAACCAACTACGACGCGGCTGCTGGCAAGATAACCACCGCCGACCCGAAGAATTGCCCGATTAGCGGCGTGGTTATGAATCCACCGTTTGCACCGCTTGAAAACCGCAAAGACTGGCTTGTGCGTAAAGGCGAGATTGACGGACGCGGCGAATTGTCGTATGAGATAACACGCCTCGACCACAAGATAGCTATCCTCGCGCTTGAAACAATGGTAGCCAAAGGCCGTGCGGCAATCATTGTTGGCGGCAAAATGGCCGCGAAATACGCCGAGTATAAAGATGTGTATTGGAAAAACGGCTCGATTTTCGGCGCGTGGCGCACGTTCATCAGCTATCTGCACCGCCAGTACAACATTGTCGATGTAATCTACATTAACGGCGACCTTTACGCTAAACAAGGCACAACATTCCCGATTGTGGTAATCTTGATTGACGGACGCACCCGATGGAACAGTGAGCTTACCCACCAGTGGCACAAATACGATGCGGCAAAGGACGCGCAAATCAGCACTTTCAACGAGTTCTACTTGCGTATGCTCCAGCACCTTGAAATGGGCGAACCGAAAACCGACCCCGACCGAGAGAAACGGCTGGCAGAGGCAAAGAAAAAAGCCAGTTGGCTTCTGCACTATGTAAGTTTCAATATGCCGTGCAGATACGACAAGGGCGACAAGTTTTTGTTCAAATCGCCAGCCGTGCCAAAGGGCGAAGTGCTTGAGGTTGAATTTGGTTGGCACGGCGAATCGGGCAATGGCGCTATTGTTTACCACTGCAAGACGAAAAAAGGCACATCAACCGCCTCGGAAGAAACATTGGACGCTTGCGAGAAATTGAATTGACAACAATCTAAAAATCAACAATATGGACTTATTTGAAGAAAACAACAACGATTTAGGAGCTATCATCAACTACTCCAGCTATTTCAAAGAGAAAAAGCCGTGCTTTTCGTTTGAGAGCAACTACGACAACAAGCACATCAACAACCTTGCGCCCGACAGCAACATTCCCGACAGCTTGATTGAAACAATCAACAAGGGCATTACGTTGGAGCAACTGAACGAGGTTAGCCACTTGCCGGTGTGCCACTACAAAACGCAGATAACTATCCACGGCATTTGCCCCACGCTGAAATCAAACAAGGTTTACGGATATTCGGCGCTGGTTATCAACAACAACAAATCGCTTGGTGTGCGCTGGTTGGCCATCGACCGCAAAAAGAAAAACCGCATTGCCGATTACGTTGGCGAATACGGCTGGCGAACATTTGAGGATTCGCAGGTCTATTGCTATTCCAAAGAATTTGAATATGACAAAGACGAGAAACAAGAGGTTTACAACAAGTTGGTTAACAAACTGAATAAGATAGACCGTTCACTGTTCTACGGCTACATTGATATTTTGGACTACGACTATTCGCGTAGCAGCTGGGTAATATCCAACTCAAAAAGCAACTTTGAGGTGGTTATTTATCTGCAAGGCATTTACGAGCAAAACATACAAGCGTTTTTGGAAAGCGTTTGCGACGATAGCTGGGCAAACATCGAGGCCAAATACGAAGAATTTAAGCAGCGTATGGAGCAACGCCGCGCCGAAGCCGAACAAGAGAAAAAGGAGCGCGAGAAACGCCGCCAAGAGGCCGACGCTGCCTACAAACAATGGTGCGCCGACAATCCGTTCCCCGAAAAGTTTGTGAAAATGGACTTTAGCGAGTTGCAGGCTGGCGATATTATCGGCTACTACCGACAAATGTCCGAGGGTGGCATTAAAATCTACCTTGAACTGTTTTTGAACTGGAAACGGCTTTGCTACCGCAGCTACAATTACGAAAAAGGCGAATACACAATCAAAAGCGGCCACGTTCTTGAACGCAAAGATTTGCCCGAAGAATTTTGGGTATGGCGGCGCGAAGCCGCAACGCCGTCGGCAACCGCCACAGCTTCGGCGCGGCCATCACACGGCGACGCTGTTGAGATTGTGGACTACGGCGACAACGAGGTGGCCGTTTTGGGCTACACCAAGCACAAATATTTGGAGTTGAAGAATTTGGGCGGTGGCCGCTGGAACAAATACATTAGAATCGACGGACGGCCAATGGCGCAGGGTTGGTGCTTTCCGCGCCACAAACGCGCCGAGCTTGAAAAAATGTTCGGCATTGAGGCCAACAGCCAACCGGCAGAGCCGCAACCGGCCAAAGAAGAACCGCAGCCCCAACCGGCAACCGATGAGCCGAAATTCAAAAACGGCGAGCGTGTTTGGTATTATGGCGACGGCGCAGACGGCAGGGCAAACGGCTGGCAAGTATCAATTCTTTTCTACCGTAACGGCAAGTATATGGTGCATTGGGAATCGCTACGCGGCGGCAAAGCACAATTCTACGCCGATGAGAGCGAATTGAGCCGAGAGCCGCGCAACCAAGACGAACCCGACCGCACAAACCGCCTTAAAGCCGCAAAAGCAAAAGCACACGAACTCTATTTGTATGCCCAACACAACATTCCTGCGCCGAAAGAATCGGGCATTGACGGATTGGACGATGATTTAATAGAAATGAAAAAGCGCGTTGCCAACTGGCTTTCCGAGGAAACTCTATCGCAAGCGAGAGGAAAATCGAAAGACGAAATATACAAGATATTCGACAACACCCCACTACCAATAGCATACATACCCAAACGGTTTGCGGACTTGATTGACAGCGAATTAACCGACTTGTATGTTTATTCGGGAAAGGCTTATTTTGTTGACCACGCCGTAAACCATCACGGTAACATTTCCTCGGATAAATATTTATTGATTCAAGACATACTAAACGAACCCGATGAGATAAGGAAAACCCTTATTGATGGCCGGGATTCATACGTGTTTACCAAAAGATTTACACGATACAATGCTGTTGTAATCACTATTGAGGTTACTGAAAACGGCAAGATGATATTACATAAATCATTCTTTGACCAAAAGAAAAGGCCGTATGCGAATAAAGGCATACGGCTTTATAGCTTACCGTCGGGGGGCGGCGACCTTCCACACCTACAAGGGTGTTCCCCCATCATTCGTGCCAAAAGCACACGGCAGCAGCCTTCCTGCTCTTGACGGCATTGCAAACATAGCAAATAATTCAATATGAAATCATTAAATATCAATAAAAAATGAAACTAATTGAAATTCAAGAACAATTCTTTAGGTTGAAAAACCGCAACGGCGTGTTTTTCTGCACCGAGGCCGAAACCGACGCTTGCCTAAACGTTAAGGCGGTTCACTACATTCAAGCCGACAGCAAAATGCGCTTGCCGCAAGACTGGCAAAACGCACGGACAATGACCCTGCGCGGCGACGATTTGCAAAACATTGTGCCGATGGGCGGCGGTTTGGGTATGGCCTACCAGCCAGCCTCAAAAATCCGCAAACTCGACACACAAACGCCCGACAGTATGGGCAACGACATTCACAGCGCCCTTGCCAAGCTGACAAAGGCCGTGGGCGGCGATGTTACCGATTTTGTTTGTGAGCGTCTGCAATGGAGCAGAGAGGAAATTGAGGAACGATTGTTTGCCGAGCAAGTTGACGCGGTGGCGCTCATCATCTACAACTTTGAGGCGCGAGGCCAAGCTATGATTGTCGGCGACCAAACCGGCATTGGCAAAGGCCGTGTTGCTTCCAGCATTATACGCTACGCCATTGTTCACAACCTTATTCCAGTCTATTGCACCGAGAACGCCGGACTTTTCAGCGACAACTACCGCGACTTGTGCGATATTGGCTGCGCCGACCTAAACCCGTTCATCATCAACAGCAGCACAAGCGGAACAACCAACGCCTGCATAACCACATTGGACGAAAACGATGAAAACGTTGTTGTTCACCGGCCAATCACTAACAAAAAGGCTAAAGAGGCTATTTTTAGGTCGGGCAAACTGCCAGCCGGTTACGACTACGTGCTGACAACCTACTCCCAGCTCAAAAACGCCTACAAAAAGACCAAAGACGGCACGGAAGAAGGCAGCGACATCAGCAAATACTACTTTTTGCTCGACCTTGCGCCTAACGCCGTGTTCATTTTCGACGAGAGCCACAATATTAGCGGCTCGAAAGCTGTGTCGGAAGAATGGTGGAATCCCGACGCGCCTATGACGATGGGCGGCTCAAACCAGTTCTATTGCTTCAATGAGCTTTGCAAAAAATCGAAATACGCCGTGTTCCTTTCGGCCACATTCGCCAAACGCCCCGAAAACCTTGTGGTTTACGCCGGACGCACTTGTATTATCGAGGCCGGACTGAAAGATGTAGAGCTGATTCAAGCCATTAGCGACGGCGGCGAGGCTTTGCAGGAAATCATATCAAGCGATATTGTTGGCGAGGGGCAGATGATTCGCCGCGAGAGTATCTACAAGAATATCAAGGTCAACTACATATATCTTGACAAAACCGGCGAAAAAGAGTTCGGCACACCCGACTTGGAAAAGCAGCACCGCAGTATGAGCGACTACGTTACCGACATTATCAACGAGATTAACAAGTTTGAGCAAGACTATGTGCAGCCGATTATCGACAATATGAACAGTAACGATTGGGGCGACCGCACAAGAAAAACCAGCGAAAAAACCGGCGCAAAACACACGCCGTTGTTCTCAAAGCTGTTTAACATTGTCAACCAGTTGCTTTTCTCAATCAAGGCCGAGGCGGTTGCCGACCACGCCATACGCCGTTTGAACGAGGGCAAAAAGGTTGTTATCGGCCTTTCATCGACAATGGAAGCGTTTGTAAAAACGCTGCTTGACGAGGACGATGATGATGATAAGGACGGACTGAAAGGATTGTTGGGCATTGACTACGAAAAAGGCGAGATTTCGTGCGATTTCGCGCTTGTTTTGGATAAGGCGCTCGACAACACACTGAAATACACCACCGACGGCGAGGGCGGCTACCACGTTAAAGACGCTATTGATGTCAGCGAATTGTCGCCCGACGGCCAAGATGAGTATTTGCGGCTGAAAAACCGCATTGCCGCCGCTTCGTCGGGCATTAGCATTTCGCCCATTGATATAATCGTGCAGAAGATTGAGGCCGCTGTCAACCCCGAAACCGGCGAACACTGGCGCGTTACCGAGGTAACTGGCCGCAAGCACTATATCCGCTTTACTAACAAACAAGGCACACGCGGCGTTATTGAGCCGCGCAAGAAACTGACGCGCAACATTGCTTTCTCTCAATTCCAAAACAATCAAAGCGATGTGCTGATTATCAACGCCAGCGGCGCAACCGGCGCGTCGGCTCACGCCACCACCAAAAACACCAATTTGAGGCCGGAGCAAGTGAAACCGCGAGTGATGATTATTGCACAAACCGAACTTGATGTGAACAAAGAGGTGCAGAAGCGAGGCCGCATTAACCGCACCGGCCAAATCAAGACTTTGCCGCCGTCGTATGACTACCTTATTTCGGCAATTCCGGCAGAGAAGCGACTGATGATGATGTTGCAGAAGAAACTCAAATCGCTGGACGCTAACTCCACCTCAAACCAAAAACAATCGACCACGGTTATTGATGTGCCGGACTTTTTCAACAAATACGGCAACCGTATCGCTTACGACTATTTGATTGAAAACCCCTTAATCAACGCCAAACTGAACGACGCGGCTAAAGCGCCGGAAAAGGAAGATGGCAAGGCTGATGTTCCGGGCGATTTTCTAAAGAAAGTGTCGGGCTACGTGCCGTTGCTCACCTGCGAGGAACAAGAGGACTTTTACAACACCATTCTCGACAACTACTTGAAATACATTGACAACCTAAAGAAAAAAGGCGAATACGACTTGGAAGTGGAAGCAATGGACTTGGACGCGGAGCTGATTGGTGAGCTGAAGCCGCTTGTTGGCGCTTCGGCTGGCGAGAGCAAATTCGCCGACGCTGCCTATCAAGGCACTTACCGCTGCAAGGTTCTGCGTAAGCCCTACTCACAAGGCGAGGTTACAGCAATGTTGCGAAACTACTGCGGCAACTCCGACGGCAAGACAATAGCCAAAACGCTGGCCGACGATTTCCGCAAATACTACACCGATGAGCTTGAAGCCGACCGACTGGCAATGAAAGAGGCCGGACTGAAAGCCATTGAGGACGCACGTAAATCGATAGCCAAAAAAGGCGGCAGCGAAGCTGACAAAAACGAGGCCGAGGCTCTTGTAAAGGAAAACTACCGCCAAATGTGGGCTGACGCAGAGGCCAAAATCGAGCGAAAGCGAAGCAAGGCGCGGTTTATTGAGTTCTTCTATGCAGGACGCGCTTGCATTGTCGATGGCGACACCAACACAAGGGCGATTTGTTTGGGTGCGGAGATTGGCAACAAGGCCAAAAACAAATACGCTCCATCAAATATTTCAATATCGTTTGCCGTGGCAAGCAGCGTTAAATCGCTGGAGTACAACATTGCCGACAAAGACACACGCGAGCTGGAAGCCATTATGGGCTTGTCGGCTGGCATTAGCGGCGGCTACTACGACACCACCGACTACGGCCAAAAGTATCTTGAAAACTGGCCGCAATACTGCAAAGAGGCAACCAGCGACACCGAGCTTCGGGTAATCATTGTGGGCAACATTCTGCGCGGCTACAAGAGCGCACCCGAACACTCAAAACTCATTTCGTTCACCACTCACGACGGCAACGTGCTGAAAGGTCTGCTTGTGCCGAAACAAGCCTTTGACGACGATAAAGGCAACAGCACAACAACCAAGCTGCTTATGACAAAATACTCCGTGCTGAAATTCAAACCGGTTATGGAGCGAATGTTCGGCAATTACGGTGAGAAGCAAACAGTCAACCTCACACGCGGTATGAAGCTGGATATTGAGGGCGGCTCATTCACTCTGCGCTGTACGGTGCAAGCCACATTCAAAAAGCTGGAAAAACTGCAAGACTGGCTCGACATCAGCCCCGACGGACGCGGTTTTGTTTCAAAGAGCGACAACTGGCAAATCCGTTTCTACGACCGCGACCGATTCGACGCTGTTTGTGAATTGCTTGAAAAATACCAATTCCAAGTTGAATTGCAGCCTATTGAGGCCGAGCGCTATTTCGGAAAGCAGACGCACACGCTCAAACAAGGCAACTGGAAACCGCTGAAAACCGACCCAGCCAACATTCCGGCCACCGGCGAGAACGGCAGCGCCCAATACAACAACGGCAAACGGACATTGCAGCTTGCCAAAGCAAAGGAAAAGGCGCGACAACTGTTGAAATACGCACAGCGATACACACGATAATCGAACCTAAATACTTAATACAATGATTACAAAACAAAATCTAAAAAGCGAATTTGAAAACTACAAACAGTTTTTAAAGAACGATGAAATGCGCCAAAAGGTGCAGGAAGCTATCGAGATAAGCGAGTTCTACGGCGAGGACACCGACATAACACGCGCCGTTGACGCTATTTGCGAAATGGTGAACCGCTTTATCGACAAGGCCGACAAGTTTAAGCCCACAACGGCGAAAACACCGGCTGCAAAAAAGACCGAAAAGCGCAAGACGCTGGCCGACTATAAGTTTGCAAACAAATTTATGTGCGAGAGGCAGAAGCCGGTTGTGCGCGAGGGCTGGAGCGAATTGGAAAGCACCATTGCGCGGCTCGACAAGCAGCTGGCCGAAATGCCGAAGCTCTACAAACAAGAAAAGTTGGGCAAAAAGGCTATTGTGTACGCTCACTATTTCTTTGGCTCGACCGACATTTTTGTTACCGAGGCCGACGATGAGCTGATGTTCGGTTACACAATTTTGAACGGCGACTGTCAAAGCAGCGAGTACGGCAACCAGTCGATTGAGGAAATAACCAACAGCAAGTATTGTGAGCTTGATTTCTATTGGGATAACAAGACACTGGAGCAAGCCCTATACGACTGCCACCCCGACTATTTCCCCGAACCTAAAACCGATGAACCGACCGAAACCGACGAGGCCAAAGCGCGGCGCATACGTATTGCCGAGGCCGAGGCCGAAGCCGCCCTTGCCCTGCTGGAGCTTGTCAACCTTTCGGGCGTTGATGTGGCCGAAAGACCGCGAACAACCGACCTATTCGGCAATGAGCTGGAGCGCGACCGCTGGCAGAAACGCTGGGACGCACGGCGCAAAAAATACATTTACACCGACAACGACGGCGAAGAATGGTACAAGAACGAGCGCGGCCACTATTGCCTGCTTAATGGCAACGATAGCGAGGATATACGCGACCACGCCGTAAACATTTTGCGCAACGAATTTCCGCAAGCGAAATACCGCGACGAGATTGAAGAATTTGTCGAAACAAGAGATGAGGACGAATTAAATGAGGACGATATAATTGACGATTTTATCGGCTGGCTTGGCGACGATATTGTTTATTTCCTTTGGGATAGATTTCCCGACTATCAAGACGAAGCCGACGAGTTCATTAACTCCGGCCATTGGGACGATAACGTGAGCCGTTACGAAAACTTAAAAGCCTTTAAAAAGTGGCTCGATGACGAAATAGGCGAAACCGTAGGACACGGAAAGTTGTTTGATATTGAGGAACTGACCGACACCACTGGCCGCGTTACCCCTCTTTATAATATCGACAATAAAAATGATTATTTCAACCGCGAGGACTTGTCGTTTGTTATGAGGGAGCTGGGAGATTATCTGCCCAAACACAGCAAACACCTTGAGCGCGTTTGGATAGACGAAAACGACACCTACCGATTTGAGTTTGGCGAGGGTGCTTATACGGAAAACGCACCTGCCGACAAAAAGTGGTATATAAACGCCTTTAGAGCTATACAAGAGCGATTCCCAAGCGTATCGGACAGCTTTATTGAGGAATTTGTAGCCGACGGCTGGGATAACACCGCCGAACTCTACGACAATTTGAAAGCCTTTAAAGAGTGGCTTGATGATAAAACCGGCAACACCGACGGCGGCGAGCTGTTTGAAGTTGGCTGGGAAGATTACGGCGCACAAGAGCGTGGCGTGTTAAGGCCGCTTTACACTATTAACGACCAATGGGGTGAGGACTACTCATTTGCAGAGCAATGGCTGCGCGACACACTGGCCGTTGACAACCTTGCAATCGACCGTATGTGGATAAATGAAACCGACGGAACTTACGGATTCTTAACAAAATATGCGAAATAACTTATTTACAAACCTTTAAATTAAATTTAAAATGAAACTACAAGGAAAAACATTGGCAGAGGACATCAAGAAAGTGCAACTGCCAGCCGAACTGCAAAACTTTTACAACGACCACATTGCAAAGAATGTGGACTTGTACGGCGAAGCGCCGACCGTTACCAAACTGATTGACGCTTGGCTTGAAAAGGCCAACGCCTATCTTGAAGCAAACGCCCCGAAAGCCGAGCCGAAGAAAGAAGAACCAAAGGCCGAGCCAAAAAAGGACACCGAACACGTAAAGGTGGTAGCTCCCAAAAAGCCGCAACCAAAGGCCGAGCCTAAAAAAGAAGAGCCGAAAGCAGAGCCAAAGGCAGAGCCGAAAGCAGAGCCTAAAAAGGCCGGAAAAAAATCGGGTAAGAAAGTGCCTGCCGCTTTATTCAAGACCGGCGCGTGGGTGATTGACAACAACAGCGAAAAGGCTGGCGTTATCAGCGAGAAACTGCGCTACGACGATGAGCGCGGCTGCTGGCTCTATCATATCGAATATGTCGGCTCAAAGGAGCAATCGCTTGTAGCCGAGTGCGACCTTGCACGAACACGCGCACCGCGCACCGTAGCCACCACTGGCGAACTTGTGCCGGAGCTGTCGGCTGAAATCAAGATTATCAAGCGTTACATCGCATTGGACGGCAAAAAGTTGAGCAAGTTGGGCAACGAGCCGCGCCTTGCGCTTGCAGCCTTGCAGAAGATGATTATCAACAAGCAGATTCGCAAGACCAGCAAGTATGCCAAGTATATCAACGATATGCAGGACAGCCTCATTAAGCTTGTCAACAGCCGTGCAAAGGACGCTGAAATAACAATCAACCACATCGACGAACTCCGCAAGATTGTCGCCAAGCAGAACATCAGCGAAATCTCAAACATATCGCGAGCTTTCGTCGCCCTTATCGGCAAAGACAACAAGCAGAAAGAGGCCAAATCGCTCTACGAAAAGTTGTTAAAGTACAATTTCAAAGGCGACGATTCAGCCGAGGCCGCAACGATGAAAAAGGCGCTGAAAGCCTACATCGACGGCGAGAACGAAACCGTTTACGCCACAGCGCGTGAGCTGCAAGGTATTTTCGGCCTTGCCGGTATTTAGTTAATAACCGAGTGCAGGGGGCGTTTCGGCGCTCTCTGCATTTTTTAAAACAACGAATGATGAACAACAAACAAACGGCCTTGTTTGGCATTGACGACCGTCCGCAACCGAAATACAAGGTCGGGCAAATGGTTCGCGTATCGTCGTGGGGGCAATACGATTTTGCTTACATAAAGTCGGTTAAATGGTGGAATTTGTTTGATACCTACAAATACGAACTGACAGCCTTTCACGGCGGCGATTACCACGAAAAGAAAGAATACGACATTAGGCCAATTGGTAGTTTTGATTTGAAATACGATGAAGAAAAGGCATATACAATCAACCCGCCCGAATGTGAGGTGGGCGACAAAATTTTCGCAAAGAAAGTTAATCGGACATACACGGTAAGAGACATTAACCTTTATGGCGTTGACCACAAATACAAGTACAACAAACGCGGACTACGTGTTGTGTCAAAATCAACAGCGTCCTACATATACCGTTTGGAAGAAACTGATTCGCCGGTATGGAGTGGTGAATTTAAAGTGCTTCCCAAAGAATCTCCCGACAGCGACAAATCCAAACGCATACGCATTGCCGAGGCCGAAGCAGAGGCCGCGCTTGCGCTGCTGGAGTTAGTGAAGATTGGTAATGAGCCGAAGCGCGGTGATGTTTACACGCTGCCCAAAAAGTTTGAAAAACCCGACGCTTGGTTAAGCGCAAGCGACAAGGATAGATACGATTTTTATTCAGTCGCCGATGTTGTCAGCAACGGCAATATCATTGTTATTGATGAGCAAACATATAAAAGCGAATGGTATTCTGCTGACGAATTTAAACGCGCTGGCTTCAAATTTCACCACCACCAACCCGATTACGGAAAGGTTGGCGGCATAAGCGGAATCGAAAGAAAAAATGTCGAAATTCACCGCCGGAGCAAACACGGACAAATGGGCGAGATTGACAACTTTGAAGAACGGCACGCGCTGTATCTTAAACTGCTGAACGACAGCAACTATTATGATGTGATGTTCAAACCCGAAAACGGCGGTTTGAAAGCTGTGCATTATGGGCATAACTTTGACAAAGAAAAAGGTCATTACGAAAAAGAAGTGATGAGATATGCTTATCAAAATGGTTATTGCGTCATATTAGAAAATGAGCAAGGAAAAAATATCGGCGAGAACTACACGGAAGGGCTTTGGAATGAAGATGTATTTGAGTTAGCTACTTGCGAAAACGCAAATAGTAACAACAATAACATTGTCAATGGTCTAAAGCATTGCGCGTCAAAAGACGATACAAAAACAGCAATTTTATATTTCTATAAAGGCGTTTTTATCGAAGCCGATGTTGATAGAGCAATAAGGCGTTATAATGGGCTAAAAAACACGCTAACCTATTATAAGGCGTTTACTGCCATTTATATAGTTGATAAGTGGGGTAATATTTATAAGATGAGATAAAAAAAGGTATGGGAGGCTCCACCGAAAGTGGTACACCCCCCACAACGCAAATATGAAAATAATATTTGAAACCGCAAAACAAAATCGGAAAAAAATGATACTCGACAAATTCAACCCCAAATTCAACCCGACACCGGCGCAGAAACGCGCATATCGGGCGGAAATGAACAAATACATTCGCACCGCGCACCCAATTCAGCCAATCAACGGCTTGGACGGTTTTGAGCCGCGCCACAACGAGCCAGCCGAGCCGCAGCCAGTCAAGCGCAAGTTGCAGAAAAGCGACCAAATGAATAGTATGGACTTTATGCAGGAAAAGTTTGAAATCATACCGCTTACTGGCCGGTGGAAGAAGCTAATCGGCTATCCTCAATCGGACAGCAAGATTATGTTTTATGGCAAGCCCGGAAACGGGAAAAGCACGCTGGCGCTCCAGTTTGCCGGTTACACCTCGCGGACGCTGGGCAGCAAAACGCTCTACGTTACCAGTGAGGAACCGTTCTCGTACACGTTGCAAGAGAAATTAAAGAGGCTGGGCGTAGCTAACCCTAATTTGACAATTACCGGCGAATTTCCTGCCGATGTCAGCAAATACAAGTATATCTTCATTGATTCGGTTAATAATTGCGGAATGAAACCCGAAGATGTAAGGAATTTGCCGCCCGACCATTTTTACGTGTATGTTTTTCAAACCACCAAAAGCGGTGCGTTCCGTGGCTCACAAGAGTATTTGCACGATGTTGACGCGGAAATAAAAGTCGAGGCAATGAGAGCCGTGGCTGGCAAGAATCGTTTTGGCGGCTACGAGGAAATTGAGGTGTTGCCGCAGCGCAACGAGCCGTCAGCCGCGAAGCCGAAGCCAAAATCGAAACGCGCCAAAGGCCGCGAACTACTGGCGCAGACGCTGGCAGGGTTGAAATAAGAAGCGGCAATTAAATTTTTATTACCTTTGCCGCTGAATTTTAAAACACTACACTATGATAACCGCAGATTTTTTTAGCGACACGCCTGCAATATCGGGCAAGGACGCAGAAAGGTTTTTAAAGGCAATGGAAGCCCCCAAGCCGCTACCGAAAGAGCAACTGGCGGAAATGCGTCGTGCGTACCAAAATTTTTTATCGAGAAGAGTTGTAAAAAAGTGATTTATGGTAGGGTCTATTGACGATTTCGATTGGCGTTGGGATATTTTGAATGAGAATATTTCAGTTGATGATTTTGTGTGTGAAAAACACCACGAATTTGAAGATTTCCTCAAAAATGCGGCTCTACTATACCAAGAAGAACGATTGGCTATTACGTATGTGATTCTTGTTGGCAACAAACTGATAGCGTACTACTCGCTTGCAACCGACAAGGTTGTGATGAATGACAGCGATAAAAATCTTTGGAAGCGGCTATCGAAGAAAATACCTTTTGACAAAAGGCGCAGAGGGTACCCTGCATTAAAGCTATGCCAATTAGCGGTTGATGATAATTATGCACATAATGGTTTTGGAAAGCAAATAATAACACAAGTTATGCTTTCCGCTTCGGACTTTAAAGTAGGTTGTCGATTTATAACTGTTGACGCATTACCCGAAGCCGAAGATTTTTATAAGAAAATGGGCTTTACGCGGCTATCCGGCACACCTAATCCGAAAAACGACACTATCCCAATGTATTTTGATTTGGGCAGAATTGAGGCGCAGCCCGAAAACCAAAACGAGGAAACCAATCAATGATTTCCTCACTTTGTTTACTTTCTCTTTCGGTTATTCTTTCGTTTCTTCCTGCGTTTGTCGGCTGCTTTGCTTTTGGCGTTTGCCCGACCACCAAACATTTTGCCGACGAGTGCGATTCCTGCCAATGTCAAACCGCCCATAACCCAGCGGCGGCGTGGGGGAGTGTTATTGTCGGTGCTGGTGCTGGTTTGAGTTTCGCCGTTAGGCTTGATAAGGTCGCCCGATTTCAACAGCGACAACATCTGCAAGTTTTGTAACGCTGTGCCGGTGTAATTTGCAATGCCGTTGGCGGCGGCAATGCGCTCTCGTTGGCTATAAGTTGAGTTTTCGCCCATTTCGGCAAGCGCGTTAACAAGGCTTACTTGTTCCGCGCCTCTATATTTTTCAAAATATTGTGCCATATTGATTTACAAACATTTCAATCCAACAAACATCATCATAACAACCGCAATTTCAGCCCAAAACGTTAGGTTGCGGAAGCGGTTGCAAGCAAAACACGCCGCGCCAAACAAAAGACCTGCGACGATTGACGGCCAATCGCCGATAAGCGCGAAAAAGGCGATGGCCGAGCCAGCCCATATTGCGGCGGCGGTGTAGTGTGTGCCAGCCGTAAGCGTTTCCTTGTAGGCCGAAGCCGCGCCCACGAAGCCCATTCCGGCCACCGATAAAAACGGTAGCCACTCATAGCGTCCTGCGCACTTGCTTTCCCAATAAATGACAACTAAAATGCCGACAGCCCACATCACAAACGAGAACAGCAGCCGAAAGCCGAATTTCTCGCGCCAAATGTAGTAGGTGTTGCTGATTGAGATTGGTATTTCGCCGTATATGGCGATTGTTGCGGCAATGTAAACCGCGATAATGCTTAATGCAATGATTAGTAAAGCGTCCATAGTTAAGTTAGTTTAAAGTTGATATTCCATATTAAAGTTTAGCCACTGTAAGTTTAAAAACGGCCACACACCGGCTGGCGCGTGGCCGTGCAACCTTGTTACTTGCTGACACGTTTTTTCGCCGACTTAATGATTCGGCTGGTTGCTTTTGCTGCCGATTTACGCGCACGGGCAAATATCTTGCCAGTGGCCTTGCGGATTCGTTTTGCAGCGCTGGTCATTACCTTGCGAGCTGCGGCGGCTGAACGTTTCTTGCCGCCTCTTTTCTTCGTTCCTTCCATTTTTGTAAGGTTTTGATTGTTAGACTTTTGTTTTTTATCACCTTTAAGCAGACGAACCGCTAATAAAGTAGCCGTGCCTGCTAAAATTACTTTCGTTGTTTTTGCCGTTTCCATAGCGTTGATTTTTAGTTGTCGCCGTAAAATTGTTCGATAATCCACTTAACGCCGTGTTCAAGTTTTGCCTCAATATCATCTTTTACCGAGTTGAAACCAGTCCCATAACCGCTGTAATGGCTGTTTTTTACATCGAGCATAAGGCTGTAATCGTCGGGGTTGTAAGGCGAAATTGAAAGATAGATATTAGCCACACCGATTAGTTTGTTGCCAGCCTTATACTTGCCGTGTATATCGATTTGTTTTGATGGTTTGCCAGCGTAATCGCAGTCGGATATGCCGGCGCGTAGGTTTTTCGACTTGTATTCATCGGTTTGTGCCAAACGACTGACTATTCCGGCCATCATTACAGCAAATTCGGCGCTGCGGTCGGGTTTCTCCCCATTAGCGCCCAATGAAATTATCTGCATAACAGCGAGTTTGATTGCCGCTTCCTCGTCTTGAACCGTCTTTAATTTGAGCGAACCATTAACGCCGTGATGTGCGCCATATAGGAAAGTGTAGCTGCCATCGTTGTTTTTAGAAACCTCTATTTCGCCGATAACTCTATCATCGTTCCAAACACATAGGCCGTCTTTTTCCAATCGGGTTTTTGCTATTGTGGTGGTGCGTACCTTTTCACAGTATTTGCGGTATTTATCGCTTAACTTGTACCACGTAACAAGGTCGTTGGCCTTGTCGATAATCTCTTTTGAACGGTCGGTGTCGGTTTCAATGTTGATATTCACAAGCTCCAGCAGGGCAAGTGCCGCCTCTGCCTCGGCCTCGGCAATGCGTATGCGCCGCGCTTTGGCCTCGTCGGTTTCGCTCTTTTGCTTTGCCGGTTTTGCGGCTGGCTGGCTGGCGGTTGCGTCGAAAATGTTTTCGTAAACAATAGAATAATCGAAATCTTGAATGTAGTTGCCGTGGATATGATTCAACACCTCGTATTGAGGGTTAACTTGTTTCGGCATAATCAAAACGTGAGCCGGTTGGACAGCGTTTGTCCGATAATACAACGGACTTGATTCGGGGTCGCGGAATTTGCCGTTGGCTATGTATAATTTGCCGTCGCAAGCGATTGTCGATGCGGTTGCCGCTGCAAGGAATTTCAGCATATAATCTATGTCGTAGCCAAGCAGTGTTTTCTCGCCGGTTTTTGGGTGCAGGATTCTAATAATGATGTAATTGGCCATTAACGCTTTTTTGCCTTTTACGGCGGCTTGTTTGGCGGCTGTCAGTGTAAACTGATACAACTGGTTGATGTCGATTTTCAGCTCACAATGATTGCCGGTTGTGAGGTCGGGCACAACAGCTTTCCAATGTACGGGGCGGCAATCGTTTACCTTCCCCTCTTTGGTTATTATTTTACCGCTTTTGTCGGTGTTTGGTGTGGCAAACATTATATGCGCGTTGGTGGCCACGGCGTAGCCGTCGGGGTCGTAGTAAACGCCAGTCATATTGGGGCTGTTTTCATCGTCGGAGCAAAAATCGTAGAGCAAATCGGCCACACGTTTGTTAGGGGTTTTCGGAGTGTCGATAAACGCCGACTTGTATTTGTTTTCCAGCCGTCCGTAGAGTGTTTTATCCTTTTCAATCTCGGCCACGCGGTCGCGGACAACCGCCATCATAGATTCACACATTTTGCTGTATTCTTCGCTGATGTCAGTTCTTGTAAGGTATGCGGTAAGGTGTTTCAAAACCTCACACATATACGCGCCGCAGTCGATTTTCGGGGATATTTTTTTTAACGATTCGGGGGTGGCTGGCATTCGATGGACGATAAAGAATTTTCGCAAATAGTCGGTCGATATTTGCTGTTCAAGTGTTTCGTAGGCGTGTTGCTGTTCAAAAAACCGTTTTTCATCTTTAAGCCATTCTTGATAAGCCTCTTTTTCAAAGCAATCGGGAAACACCGGCTCACGGGCTTGCAAAAAATCAAGCGCGGTAACAAGGCGCTCCGCTTCGCTGAAATCGGCATAAAGCAGGTCGCGGCCATCGGCTGCAACCGGCAGCGAATACAAGCCGCCGTCCATATCCATAGCTTTTGCCACGGCCAGCAGTTTTTTCGCCTCGTTAGCGTTGGCAAAACGCACGGCAAACAAACAATCGTCGGTAAAATAGATGCTGGTCTTTGTGTCGGGCGCTTTGACTATTTGGCCGTCGGGTGTGTAGGTGTAATCTTCGGGCAAAATGCGCGGTAGAATTTCTTTTATAACGTTCATAACTCAAATAGTTTTAATTGATTATCTTTTCTAATTCCGGCCAGCCCCTCAATCTTCACAAGCTCCAGCAGGGCAAGGGCGGCTTCGGCCTCGGCCTCGGCCTCGGCAATGCGGACGCGGCGCGATTTGGCCTCATCGGTTTCGGTTGGTTTAAACAAGTCGGAAAAATCAAACTTATATATCTCATAAGTTCCTCTTTTAATGATTTTTCCGTATGGGTCTTGGTCGTAATCCGCTGCTATTTCTTTTTTTATAACCTTTCCAATCTTGTGCTTAATAAGATATTCAATCAGCGACCTATCATACACACACCGAGTTTCTCTTGTCATAATCGGTTCATTTGCGGTGGCGATTGTGGTTAGGTCATCTTTCCAGCCAGCTTTAACGGTGGTCATTATCGCTTTGTCCTCATCAACAATCAACTGCTGATAATTGGTTTTTAACGTATAATCTTTTTTTGTTACGCTATTCCAATAGACTATATACTCTTTAGGAAATTCTTTCTTTAGGTTATTTCCCTCTTTGTAGCCCACAGCTTGTTTCACCTTGTTGAGTTGGCCATCGGGTATATCGTAAGTGGTTTCGTTGGTGCTGATATTGGCGTGGCCTATTAGAATATCGGCTATGTTACGCTTAATCAAATAGCTCATAAACTGCCTCTTTGTCGCGTTTTTGCCGCCGTAAGTGGTTATGCGGATATAGTCGCCGATAACACTTGCATTGGCCGGTATATCCTGCCCAAAACAGTCTTTCAGCATAAACTTCAGCACTTTGTGAGCCTCTTTGCGCTCGTCGATTGGCGTGTTTGCGCCGGAAAGCCCCTTATGGTGCAATGGTGTTGCATACCCCGAATAATCAATAAATTCGCCAGTTTGCAAAGCGTGGTCGAAGCCTTTGATTATAGCTTCTACAATTTCCTCTGCGTGTGCTTCGTAGTCCTCTCTTGAATAGCGGTATTCCATATAGTCAACATCAGCGTCGGAGTTGTAGTTGCGCTCAAGCAAGGCTACATATACGCTTACGTTAAAGTCGGCGTTGTTTGCACGAAAATTTTTGGGGTTCGCTTTATGGTTGCTAATACGGAAATTCAGCAGACCTTTTGGCGTTGTATAATAGTTGTAAGAACTTTGTCCGTGATAAATCATTTTAAACAATCGCCGCAACCATAAAAGCACCCTGCCCAAACTTTCAAGTTTGAGCTTTTTTAGAGGTATGTCAAACGGCTTATAATCGCCGTTTTTATATTTCTTTAGATTGTTTTTTGCTGATTGTGTGTTTTTTTCTACTTTTGCCTCGTCAATGTCGATTTGGGAAAAGGTGTTGTTAGAGCTACCTAAAAGGCTTGACTTTCTTCCGAACAATGTTTCAACACTTGGCTCGGCATTGTGTTGACGAAGATTTGCCGGATTCGTTCCGGCTTTTTTTATACTTTTATTTTCCATATCTTTAACAATATCAATGAATGTATCGACTTGCGCACCCTCTAACTGCATTGTATCGGCATTGAACATTTTGCCGCTTTCGCGTGGCCATTGATACTGCACCGGCTCATCGTCGGGGTGCTGGGCGTTGTAGCGGTCGATTATGGCGTGAGCCTCGCCGTCACTTATTATGCGGTTGATTTTGATTGCCCCTGCTATATACCAGCCTATGCTGTCGGCTTGGGCGGCTTTTTTGTCGGCGTTGGTGGCTTTCAAATACCAGCCGTCAACTGGCAAGCGGTCGGGCAAATCGTTGTCGGGATTGCGTTTTGCCTCGTCGTTGTAGTCGATGTCAGCCGACAATTCGCACTCGGTAAACACAAAATTATCCCTTGTTTTCTTGTCCTCTCGGTCGCCACACCATACTTGGCGCATAACCGGCAAGCTGCCAGCGTGCCAGCCCGGACGCATTGAGTAGTGATAGGGCGTTCCGCTGCCGTTGATTCCCAAATTCCAATAACGGCGGCTCTCGCCGAAAAAGCGGCGTTGCGCGTCGGCGGTGGCCTCTATCCATATCCAGCGCTGGCGTTTGGCGTTTGCGGCTTCAATCTCGGCCACAACATCTTTCGTTGTCCGCAATATTTGTTTG
The DNA here is from genome assembly GCA_017617355.1 of Salinivirgaceae bacterium. Classification (GTDB taxonomy): domain Bacteria; phylum Bacteroidota; class Bacteroidia; order Bacteroidales; family SZUA-534; genus RUG13583. Next base: position 89,096 of record JAFZWI010000002.1, read on the forward strand.
CCGTCTTTCATTCCAAGCAGCCTTTTTGTGCGCTCTATTACGCGGCTGTGGTTGGCTATAAGGTAGCAGTAACCGGCTGGCAATGTTTTGAGAAAGGCAAAGTCGGGACTGTCGGCGTTATACCAAGTGTTCAGCGCAACCGGCGCGGCGCGGTCGATGTATAAAGGATAGAGTTCGCCGTCAACAAGGCGCATTAGCTTGTACGCCTTGATTGTGTGCTTCGGCGCGGCTTCTTCTCGGATAGACCCTAAACAGTATTCGCGTTCCATAATCGGGAGTGGTTTAGATTTATTGGTTACGCAAGGAATTGCTTTGCTTGGTCAACGGTTATGTTGATATACTGCGGATTGCGGTTCGATACATACGACATCAGCTGGCGGCGGTTTTTGGTTGGGTCGTAGCTAACGTGTACCCACTTGTTGCCTGCGGCGTTTTGCTCGACAATGAGCTGGTCGTAGTTGCCAACGGCTGCGCAAGCGGCAAAAATCTCGGCCAATGAGCCTTTAGAGTTAGCCGGCACAAGGTCGGCTGCTTGGCCGGTTTGGTGCTGGCTGGTCTTTGCTCCTTTGAGTGCGGCGTTGAGAGCCGGACAGCGGTAGCCCGACGAAACGGTTATAGGCTTGCCGTATATCTCACGGGCAGGGTTCAAAACGTTGGTAATGAGCGATTGCAAGTTTGCTTTAACGTCCTCGCTCGGTGTATTGTCGATACCCAGCTTCTTGGCTGTATCGCTTGCTATCATTTCCTTGATAGTAAAGTAGTTTTTCGTGGTTATCATTTTAACTGTATCAAAAATTTCGTGTCGTTTCTTGTAAATGACAATGCCGCCTATTACAAGGGCGGTCGTGCCTGCCGCGAGAATGATTTTTGTGCTTGTTTCCATATCTCAATTCATTTAAAAATTCGTTCAAAACGCGGATTTTGCCGCGAGAGCTGTAAAAACCGAAAATCGGGCTTGCTGTTTTGATGTGCGGAAAACTACAACAAAGTGCGTCAAACCACAACAAAATACATTAACAAACAACTGATTTTCAGAACGTTACAACGGAACAATGTATATTTTTTTTTATTAGAAACAAAAGCGGTGTGTGATTTTGAAATAATTGGTAGTCGGGAAGCGAAAAGAATGGTATGCGGCTGGCAACGGTTGGTGGTTTACTCCTATCTTTACGCAGGAAATTGTTATTAACAATTTTATGTGGACTATTTGTTAATAAACCAACTCTTTGATAAGATAACTATTTGAATATCAAATATATAAATATTCGGAACACCCCAAGACGAAAGGAGCAAATTTCGTAAAGTGTTGAAAATCAAGTATATAAATCAAGTTTTTTGCTACAAAATTAGAAAACGGATTGTAACAAGTTGATTTATATAGGTGGTTTGCAACCCAGCTGGTTCACAGACAACAAAATCCTCAAACTTAACGGTTTGGGGATTTTTTATTGCTAACAATGCACAAAAAATGAACTGGCGTTTGTAATTTCGCCCCCGAAAAACAAAGCGTATGTTCGAAATCAACGGAAAATTGGTCAGTCTTGATGTGATTGAGAAAAACTTCTTCTGCAACCTGAAGGTGTGCCGTGGGCATTGCTGCGTGCAAGGTTCGTCGGGGGCGCCGCTGACCGATGAGGAGACACAGATTCTCGACCGCATTTTCGAAACCATTCGTCCGCGACTGACGGCAGAGGGCATTTCGGCCATCGAGGCACAAGGCAAATGGATTGTTGACCGCGACGGTGACAAGGTTACTACACTCATCGACAACGGTCCGTGCGTTTATGCTGTGGACGATGGCGGAATAGTGAAATGTGCCATTGAGATGGCTTGGCGCGATGGTGAAGTCGATTTTCAGAAGCCCATTTCGTGCCATTTATATCCCATCCGCATCAAGCGCTGCGGCGATTTCGACGCTCTCAACTATGAGCGCATTCCTCTTTGTTTCGAGGCGACCGAAAAGGGTGAACGTTTGGGTGTGCCAGTCTATAAATTTCTGAAAGAGCCGCTGATACGCAAATATGGCGAAGCGTTTTACGATGAACTTTGCCTTGTGGCGACAGAATGGAAGAAACAGAAGAATCTTTAGGTATTCTTCAAATTCCCAATCAAGAATTTGCATTTGTAATACCATTATTTCTACATTTGTTAATCATTTAACGCATTTTATATGAACAAGATAATTCTAATATCATTGTGTTTCGCGCTTTTGGGCTGCTCAAAAATTGATGACGATACAATTGATATTCAAAGATTACAAAACACTATATGGATTGATGCTAAAACAGGGACTGACACATTACGTTTCACCGAAGACCTATTGTTAAGAGGACCAAGGGATTACAGCGGACAAC
>JAFZWI010000076.1 GCA_017617355.1 Salinivirgaceae bacterium
AGCAAATGATTACATTCGGTCATACTGATAGCATTATGTGCTGCGTTTGATACAGCATACAAAAACATCGGTATGGCGAATATCATAAAATACATTTTTGGTTAAATGTTTTGGCAAGTATAATGGTTTTATTGATTGGTTGTGTGGTTCACAACGAGAAAGGGTTGGGAAATGTTTTTTTTGAGTGGGGGCGATTTTTAGGTAGTTCAGCTTCGACAAATAAATAATCCGCTTATCGCAAGAAAGTATTATTTTTGTAAAAAGTTGTTTTAGAAATGGCTACAGGGCATCCGCATATCGAATCTTTGGAAAGTGTTTTGTCCTCGTTTTTTTCCGCAATCACAACGGGGAAAAAACAAGAACCCGATTCAACACCATTTCTTAATGCGATTGTAAATATTTATAATAGAACGATTTCCGAGAATATTATTCAATTCGCATTGGATAATGGCGCAACATCGGAAGCCATCAATGAGTTGAAGAAAAATTTGGGCACATCGATTCCTGATGGCATAAAAACAATAAACAATCCGCTCACATATCTGCTTGATGAGTTAATTTGCAATATTCAACAACACGCTTGCACCGATACTGGCTATATCTATTCGAATTACAATGAGATAACCGATTCTGTCGAGATTATTATTGCCGATTTGGGCATCAGTATTTACGGAAGTTATGTTGCTGCACAAAAGCACCTCGACAAACTTGGCAACAGTGACGCCGAAGCATTGAATCTGGCGCAAAACGGTTACTCAATCAAAAACTTACCCGATGCGGAAAATCGTGGTTATGGCATATCATCAAACATCAAAATGGTTGTTGAAGGACTACACGGCGAATTTGCCATCTTGTCGGGCAACGCGCTAATGATTCATTCCGCAAACAAGAAAAAAATATTCACGTTGCCATCAGAAGTAGATTTTAAGGGCACAATGGTTATGGTGATAATACCAGCTACGCTGCCTACCGATTTTAACATTTATAATTATACAAGTTGAGCTATGAAACACATTATCAAGATAAAAGAACAATTCGGAACGGAACTGCACACGCGGCAAATGATTGAACAATTGGGCGCATCGCTTAATAATGGCGATTCATATCTACTTGATATGAGTGGTGTTATGCAGATTTCACGTTCGGCAGCCGACGAACTCTATAATCTCACTCACGGCTCACAGCGTGTAGATATGATTAATATTGAGCCATTTGTCGAGAAAATGCTGTCGGCGGTTACACTTGGACGTTTTATGCCGCGCACCCACACAAGCGGCGACATACCAATAATTCAATGCCAAACAATTGAAAGCGTAATTGCTCAATTACAGGCGAATTAGCGAGCTTGATATTCTTCAATTTCATTTCCATATCTTTGCTACAAAATCGATATTGAAAACTATGGCATTGGATTTAAACAAGTTGACTGGCGGCGGCACGTGGCGCGATGCTGCAAAATCTGTCGCCTATATTCTGGTGGGCACTTTTGTGCTGTCGCTGGGATTTGTGCTGTTCATCAACCCCTACAAGATTGTGCCGGGCGGTGTTTACGGTATCTCCATCGTCATTCACCACTCTACTAAAGGAATGTTTGACTTGTTCCCCGACGGAACACCAATCGGTCTCGTGTCGGCTTGCCTTGATACCATACTTACTATTATCGGCACAAAAATTCTAGGGCCTCGTTTCGGCTTTAAAACGGTGCTTGGGTTCCTCTCGACGGCGGCGTTTATGGATACGCTCACGGCTTTCATTGGCGAGAACGACCCGCTGGGCCTGGCCGACGATTTGCTGCTGGCTTCGGTGTTCGGCGCCACCATCATCGGCATTGGGTTGGCTATTGTGTTCAAATCGAAGGCCACATCGGGCGGCTCCGACATTATTGCGGCCATTATCGCAAAATACACTCACCTGCCCATCGGCCACTTGCTGATTTATGTCGATAGCGCCATCGCCTTGTTGGGACTTATCGCGTTCAGCGACTGGAAGATACCATTGTACTCGTGGCTTGTGATTTTCATCACGGGCAAGGTTGTGGATATGATTCTCGAGGGCGCGGGGCACGAAAAAATGCTGCTTATCGTCTCAGACCATCACGAAGAAATCCGCGAGCGCCTGCTCAACGACCTTGGCCGCGGCGGCACCTATCTGAACGGCGAGGGAATGTACGGCGGCACGCCTAAAAAGGTGATTTACACCATTGTTGACCGCCGCGAGGTGCTGATTCTTGAAGAGCACATCGGCCGCATCGACCCCAACGCCTTTGTGGCTGTGATTGACGCAAAAGAGATTCTTGGCGAAGGATTTAAATCGCTGTCGGAGAAGACGAAAGGGTAAGTGGTGAGAGTTTAGAGGTAAGAGTTAGTTTTAAGTTTTCGAAGTTTGAAGTTATAAGTAGGGACGCAATGCTTGCGTCAGCGTTAGTGTCAGTGTTTTCGTTTAAGTTATCGTTAGCGTTTTTCAACAAACTCAACTTGAAACATTTTAGGCCACAGCTTGCCGGTAACATACCAACGATTGGTGCTTTTTTGATAAGCAATGCCGTTGAGCACATCGACACGCTGCTTAAGTTCGGCAGTGTTTAGCAAACCACGCATATCTATAATTTTCAGCACCTTACCGGATGTCGGTTCAATAGCCACAATAAAATCGGAGCAGTAGATGTTAGCGTAAATCAAACCATCAACATACTCCAACTCGTTTAGCATTGTAACAGGACCATTGTTGTCGTAAACCTCAATCCGGCGCACCTCGCTAAAAGACGCAGTATCAACAAAATAAATCTTCTCACTGCCGTCGCTCATTATCAGATTGCTGCCGTCGTTGGCAAGTCCCCACCCTTCAGTTGGGTACGAAAATCCGGCTATCTTATTGAGGGTGTTTTTGTTATACACAAAGCCGGCAAACGACCGCCACGTCAACTGATAAACTTTTTCGCCAAGCACCGTAACACCCTCTCCAAAATACTGATTATCCAACGCAACACTATTCTCGACCGTTTGTTTTTGGAAATCAATCTTATACAAAGCCGAACGTCCTTCAAGTCCGGTTCCTTCGTACAGATAATCGCCATCGAACTCCAGGCCTTGTGTGTAATAATCATGATTATGTGGCAGTTGCTTGATTATTTTGTAGGTATAGCGCTCGGGCTCAACATCGGAAACAATACGCACATGCGCCCGTCCTTCGGCTTGTGAACCATCTGCTGTCCAGGCTGTTATGCGGATTGTATGCTGCCCAACGCTTGCCTGATTGGTTGGCAGGCTCAGTTTTGCTGTTCGGGCAAATTTCATTGTCCGTCCGCCAAAGCTGACGCTTAACGAATCAATGACCCCACCACTTTCGGCATCGCATTGCAAATCAATATTTTGTCCAAACACATACTTATCGCCATTAATGAGCGACACCGCCAGCCGCTCAATCTTGACTGTAGCTTGTTTGCCACCGTTTTGCCGCTCGGCGCACGATGCAAACAACAATGCTATCGACAATAAAACAGCGGTTCTAACATATAGCTTCATACCTCGAAAAATTTCCGCAAAATAATCAATAAAAAGAGCCACCTCAAAAAAATGAAGCGGCTCTTGTCCTTCTATTTCGGCTCAAATCACCAAGCAGTCGTAAACTTTTGATTATAAAGTTTATAAGCTCCCTGCTCGCCAGTTTTGTTCGATTTGTAATAAACCACGCCTTTCAGTGCATCATACTTCTTGGCGGTGTAAACCGACTTATCAAGCGGCTGAGCCACTGTCAGATTCAGGTCGTGAGTGCCTTTTCCGCTGAACGATGCGTTGATGTTGTCGATGATTATCGGGCTCTCGTTGCCGAAATTGAGCACCACCTTGGTAACCGTAAACGGAGTGTCGTATTTCGACACAACCGGAATGTAGCAGTTGCAATCCGTAATCTCAGTTCCGTTGTCAGTGCCAGCGGTAAAATTGATATCGTTGTTGACAAAAATGTTGATTGACTCACCTTTGATATTGAAGAAATAATCGTGGTTGGCCTTGCCAAACTGATTTCTGCACTCAACGGTCACCTTGTTGTCCGGGTCGTCGTAACACTCATCGTATGTGTATTTTACAACCCACTCGTCGCCGTCTGGCTTAACATCGACAATCTTTGCGCAGTTCGATTTTGCGCGCGGAGTGGTTGTTGTCCGCATCACCTTGCCGGCAGCGTTTATCGTAAACCTAATCTCACCAAGCGATGTGCTCACCGTCTCGATTGAAGCATTTTTCATAATCTCGACAATCTTGCTCATTGCCACTTCAGCCTTGCGCAGGCGAGTGTCGATGTCGATAAACGCTTTTTTGAGAGCATTCAGCTCAGAATGAATTTGTTGCAATTCCTCAAAACTGTTTGTCTCATCAATTTTAGCAATCAGAGAGTTCAACTGGCTAGTAAGTTCGCGGTCGTTTTTCTCATACTCCATAACCAGCTTTTTCAGTTGGAAATCGCTGAACGGATACTTAACGTGATAGTAATAGTTGATGCGGCCGTCGCTCTCCTTCACCTTGGCCCAATAGTATTCTTCAACCTGGTTGAGCGAAACACCTTTGATGAACGGAATGTCGGCTGCGCGGGTTTTGGTAGCCACCTTGTACGACTCTGTAATCCGCATGTCGCCCGACTGGTTGTCCTCTGTCAGCGAGTGCTCTGTCTGCGTCGAGATATTATCAGCTACCGAGCTGATAATCTGCTCTTTGACTTTCAATATCGCTTTTTCGCGTGCATCTTCCAAAGTATTTGACGATGCCGACATTACAATGTAGTCTTTGACTAATGAATTAACCCACGCCGGTTGTTTTTTGGGCTGGCTTTCAAGCACTTTGGCCTTTTGAGCCACGGCTGTGTTCAGTGTTGCCAATCCGCAGAATATCGACAACAATAACAGTATCTTTCTCATATTCAAACATTTTAAGTGTGACGCAATAAAGAAAAAAAGAAGTTGCCCATGCCGAGCAACTTCTTTATCCGTAAAAAACCGTTAATTAAAGTTTGCTCATTTCCTCGTCAAACTTCTGACGGAATTTCTCGCGGTCGTACATAACCTCAAGTTTCTTGTCTTTCGAGATTGAATTCTCAACAGTGTTGATGACTTCGTCTTTGCCCATTTCGACAGCGACAAATGCCTCATAACCACCACCATCGGCCTGGAAATATTTCTCGCAAGTTACCTTAACCGAGTTCAGTTTCTGGTTTACAACCTCTTTGGTCAGGCTCTGATACGACTGTTCAAACTCTTGTTTGCCGGCAGCGTCCATTTCGCTTGCATAATTCTCGGTAACCGATTTAATTGTTGACTCGATGCTTGCAGCCAAAGCTTGTTTTGCGTTAAGCAATGCTTTTTGTTTGGCAAGATTAAGGTCTTGGCTCTTGGCAGTTGCGCTTGCGCGGAATGCGTCTTTAGTGTTCTGACCAAACTCCTGGCAAGGAATTGTCAACTCTTGACGGCCTTTTGTAACTGATGCAGGCTTTGAACTACCGCAACTTGCAAATACCATAGCTCCTAAAGCAACTAAGCTTAAAATCGAAATCTTTCTCATAATTAATATAAATTTAAGTTAATAAAACAAATATTATCATTTTTCAGATAAATCAATAATAAGATGCACCTTTTGGTAAAAAGGTTGCGTGAAGATATATATTTTTTTTCAAATCCTATTATATGGCCACATTATTTCACTTTCAGTAAGCAACTATCGCCATAACTTAGGAACCTGAAATTGTTGCCCAAAGCGTAGTCATAAACGCGATGCCAGTCGTCGCCGATGAGAGCTGAGACCAACAGCAGCAGAGTGCTTTGCGGCTGGTGGAAATTGGTTATCAGATTGTCGACAACCTTGTAGGTGTAGCCTGGCGCAATCATTATGCAAGTGCTGGCCGTCAGCTCGGCTGCACCTGAACTCCGCACCAAGTCGATAAGCGCGCCAAATGCCTCACCAACGGGCACCGTCCCTGGCAACGAGTAGGCTTCCCACTGCCCAAGCGACAGCGGATTATCCATCTGCAGTTTCGCCTTAACGCCCATCCAATACATACTCTCAAGCGTGCGCACTGTGGTTGTCCCCACGGCCACTACTTTTTTCCTATTATTAAAAATAGGTGCCAATATATCCTCCGACAGAACGAAATGCTCAGTGTGCATCGGGTGCTCGCCAATAGTCGGCGTCTGCACTGGCTTGAACGTTCCGGCTCCTACATGCAGCGTAACATTCAGATGCTCAATACCTTTGACTTGAAGTGAATCGAAAACCGACTGCGTGAAATGCAAGCCAGCTGTTGGTGCCGCCACCGAGCCCTTCTCCTCTGAATAGATAGTTTGATAACGCTCATTATCAACATCTTCTGATTTTCGGTTCAAATATGGCGGAATGGGAATCTGCCCTGCCCAATCGACAATCTCGCCAAAGGCAACCTGCTGATTATCCCACTCAAAACGAATAAGTTGTGCATCTTTATCAGTACCCACTCGCGTAACGCTGAGCGTTGTCTGACGGCCACCAAAATCAATCGTCTTTGTCAGGCTGCCGCTTTTCCACTTCTTGCTATTGCCAACATAACAATCCCAAACACAACTCTTTGTCTGCGAGAACATTACATTATACTCAGCCGGCTCGTGCGGTTCAAGGCAGAAAATCTCAACTCGCGCACCCGACTCCTTGAAAAACTCCATCCGCGCACGGATAACCTTCGTGTTGTTGGTGATAATAACCGAGTCGGCATCCAGATGCAAGGCCAGGTTGCGAAACACATCTTCAGATATATGACCTTGATTGTAAACCAACAGTTTAGATTGGTCGCGCTCAGCCAGCGGATATTTGGCAATGCGCTCGTCGGGCAGCGGATAATTGAAATCGGCTATTCTTATTTCAGCAGGTATCTGCATCACAGAAAATGTTTTAATAATATAAAATATTACAAATCTGTTATTTAGTCAGTTTGCAAACTGCTACCGCATTTTGAATGCGATACGGCGCAAAAATAATTTAACTTCGCGCAATTATTAAAATAGATTTCAGATGAACGTTAAAGTTGGCGACACCGTTAGGTTTTTGAACGATGTGGGAGGCGGAAAGGTTGTCGGCATTATCGACCGCAACACCGCTATGGTTTTGAATGATGATGAATTTGAGGTGCCAACCCCGATGAGCGAGTTGGTTGTTGTGGAATCGGCCTCTGACAATCGTCTGCGCGAGAACCGAAGCGGCAATACCGATACAAACAAAGTAAAACATTATCAACCCGATAGCAACACCGACATTGACACTGAGGAGTCTGGAAATGACGCTCCGGCAGCACAATCGATTGAGGATATTTTCTACCCAATGGTGTCCTTCGACAAGGACAACGGCGACAGTCTGCGTGAGTTTCTGGCGTTTGTGCCCAAAGCCAAAAACGGTGGATTCGACATCTATCTGATAAACGACAGCAACTACAACGTGCTATACAATATTATTGCAACAAACGCCGACGACCAAAGCGAATCGGAGGCTGTGGGCGTGCTTGAGGCCAACACCAAAGTGCAGTTTTCGACTTTGACAATGGACAGTGTCAACTTGATTCCGGCCTATACGTTCCACCTAACTTTCTATCGCAAAGGCGTTTTCAAGGTGAAAGAGCCGCTGTCGCGAACCATTGAAATGAATCCTGTGAAGTTTTACAAGGAGACGTCGTTTGTAAAAAACGATTTCTTCAGCAAAAACGCCATGATGATTTCACTGATTGACGAACGCGCCGCAGCCGACTCAATCGAGAACATGAGCGAAAAAGATTTCAAGGCGCTTGTAAATCAGAAACGACAAGGCGAAAAAACTGAGCATAAAGAGTTTAAGTCGGGCAAGGCTACGCAATCACAGATTGTGGAGGTTGACCTACACATTCACGAACTATTGGACGACTTCCGAGGTTTGAGCAACAGCGAAATGCTTGAAATACAAATGAAAAAATTCAACGAGGAGTTGGAGAAAGCCATGCACAACGGCACCAAAAAGATTGTCTTCATTCATGGTGTGGGCGCCGGCGTGCTGAAACTCGAAATCCGCCGCAAGCTCGACCAAATGAAGAAAAAACTTGATTATCAAGACGCTTCGTTCAAAGAATACGGCTACGGAGCTACATTGGTAAGGTTTTTCTAAGATTGCCGCAAAAAAAAGAGGCGCCCTAAAGACGCCTCTCCTACTTAAATTTCAACTATTGATGTGCTTCTCGGAGCAAATCATTAACTGTCTTCACTGGGTTGAATGTGCTTGCAGGAACCTCAACAAACAAGGTAATCCAGTCGCTCATTGCGCCATTCCACAAGCCTGGCAGCTCAAGGGCGCGCACCGTTTTGCCCTCGATGCTCTTACTGCTGATAAAGCCCGTCTGCTGGTCGACATAACGCGGAAGGTCGAACTTGTTGCCTTTGTAATCAACCGTTGAACAAACCAAATCAACAGGGTTGAAATGTGTGGCTTGAGCCATTACATCTTTCTTATCGTCAGGTATTTGTGTACTTTCAAGAATCTGCAGCTGCACCGAGCCGTCGACTCCTTTTACCCAGTATGGACCACCACCTGGTTCACCTTCATTGATAACCATTCCGCAAACACGAATCGGGCGGTCAAGCTTTGCACGAAGGAAGTCAATCTTCTGATTATCAGAGAACAACGGATATTCAGCTGGTGGAAGGATTTGCAGTTTTGCCTTTACAAACGATTCTATCTCCTGAATCAGCGCATCAGAAACGCCTTCGTCCATTTTGCGCAGATACTCATGAATCCGTGCCTGATTATGCAGCAACATTCCTGCAATAGCCTTCTTATATTGCACTGTATCAGCCTTTTTACGGTCTTGCACCACATTATCGATATTCTTCACAAAAATCAAATCGGCGTCAATCTGGCTCAGATTGGCTATCAGCGCGCCATGCCCACCCGGACGGAAAACCAACCCACCGTCAGGAGTGTGAACAGGATTATTATTTTCGTCAACAGCAACAGTGTCAGTTTCAGGCTTTTGCACACTGAACGACACTTCGTAATTGCAATTAAATTTCTTGCTATAGAACGACAACACTTCTTTCAACTTGTTCTCAAACAACTCCTTATGCGATTCAGAAACTGTGAAATGCAAATAAGCGGTGCCGTTGGTTGAAGCGTATGAGGCAGCCTCAATCAGATGCTCCTCAAACGGTGTAATACAGCCATAATCGGTTCGGTGGAACTTCAACAATCCTTTTGGCAATTTACCGTAATTTAAACCTTCTTCAGTGAGAATAGCCTTGAGCAACTGACCTATCTGTTTGTTTTTCAACAATTCTTCAATCGATGTACCGCGCTTTTTCAAAACATCTTGCAAATCGTCGTAGAAAGCAAACTTTGCGATATTGTTGCACAAATCAGCTATCGCGCTGTCGCTCATAGCCTTATCGTAATCTTGCGGACCTTTGTAAGAGTCCATTACCTCAAATAGTTTTTTGAACATACGCGAAGCCGCTCCTGAAGCCGGTACAAATTTCACCTTCTTCGCCTTCGACGCCTCATACAATGTCACATAATCGAGTTTTCGGCCTTCCGACAAACATTTGATGCCATTCTTAGCCGTTGCCGGCGCGATAATTTGCAACGGCTTGAAACCTTTAACAAACTTTCTAACTTGTTCGTCCACATCACGCGACTCCAACCCGTGAGCCTTGATTGATGCTAATTCTTGTTGGTTATACATGGTACTATTTATTTATATGTTTATGCAAATCGCATATACCAAAGTTAGTACACTATGCGAAAAAAGCAAGAAAGATTTTACTCAATTTTATCACCACGCAGAATTCGATATTGTTTCCGCGCCTCGGTCACAAAAATGCTACTGGCGTAGTCGGTTATCAGCTTCAAATAATGCTCCATGGCTTTTTCTGAATCGTTAAACTGATGCTGATAGATTGCCGCAAGCTGATAGTTGGCGTTATCGGCCAAAATATCGTCGGGATACTGCTGTGCCACAATTTGATAGGCCTCCACAGCCTCATTGTAAAGGTTTTTAAAACGATAGATTTCCCCTTTCAAATACCAAGCCTCGTCGGCTATCGGGGTGGCTGCATACATATTAATAATGGTATCAATAGCGGCCAAAGCGGCAGTGTCATTATGCTGATAATGAAGAAGATTAGCTCTCGCGTAGATAAGCATTGCAGCGTCCGACTCATCATCCCAGCCAGTGTTGTCCTCAATAAGCACCGACAGCTGCGCCGCATCGTTGGCTGTGAGTTTCTCGGTGCTCGCCTTGAGCGCGTCGAGCTGTGCCTGCGCCCATGTGAAATTGCCAGTGAAATAGGCCAACCGGGCCTTTCGCAGCTTTGCCTCCGAACCGACTGGGCTATTGGCATTGTTCACCTCAACCCGTGCGTAGGTAAGCGTGGCGTCGGCGTAGTTTCCCTGCATCAGGTAAACATCGGCCAACTCAATGTCGATAGCGGCCAGTGTCTCTTTGTTGAGCGAACGCATTGTGCGGGCGTCCTCGAGCAAAAACTGAGCGTCGGCTGTTTTTCCAAGATATATCGACTTCAGCTTTGCCAAATCGCGAACCAAATCAATTGTTTCGTTGTTAATTCCCATATCCTGAAGAGCATCGGTTATGGCCTGTTCAAGCCGTTCAAAATCAGACTGTTTGGTATCAATTTCAAGCTCGATGCGGCGATACATCACTTCAAGCATCTCTGTTTGCGCCACATGCGCATATTCTTGATTACCACCTTTTTGCACAACATATTGATAAGCGTCAATGGCTGTTTGGAAATCATTGTTTTCAGCCGCAACGCGCGCCAATGACACCACACGGTGTCCGTTCTCGTTAAGACGACGGTCGAGCGCCTGAGCCTGCGGCAGCGCAAGGTCGAATTTCTTGTCCTGAATATAATTCCAGATGAGCAACTGGTTGTAAACCGTCAAATCGGGATTCTCGCGAGATTTTTGAAGCAACTTGCTGCACAACAAATCGTTAAGACTATCATCAACATCGTTGTAAATGGCCTGTTGCAGATAGTTCTGAACCTGTTGCAGATAGGCGTCGCTAACTTTCAACAGCTCAAGATACTCATCAATCATCTTCTCAAAATTGCGCTGATAATAAAACAATTGCGCCATTTCGATGCGAAAATCATAGCCTCCTTTTGTCAGTTTCCGGCCTTCAGCATAAACCGTCTCGGCATAGTTGTACAAACGATACTCGATAAAAGCCTGCGCAAGTTTCGTTATCTGTTGCACATCTGAGCTTAACTTCTTGATTGCCTGCTGATATATCTTATTAGCTTTGTCCTCATTTCCTCGCAAACTTTGCAAATAACCCAAATCAACATTATAGCGCAGATTGGTTTTATTGCGCTGTATCTGGCTGTTAATAAGTGCTTCTGCGGCAGTATAATCCGGTATCTTGAGGAGCGAGTTTAAATAATAATTGTAGTAATAATCGGTGCGCCCTTGCTGATACAGGCGCGCAAAGACATCGGCGGCCTTCTGATAGTCGCCTTGCCGATAATACTGAAAACCAAGCTGACTATCAGACAGTTGACTATTGTTTTGATTCTGACAGAGTGAAGTGGAAAAGGCGAAAACGCTGCATATCAGCAAAATCGCGCGAACATATTTCATAGAAACAACTTTCACACTATCAGCATTTACATTAGCGAAGACGGTCGGCCGACTTCACCAAATCGTCATCTTTCTTAATTCCGCGATACGCCAACACCAATAATATAATATTGATGACCGGGAACACCATTGGCAATCGGAAATTGACGTTGAATGTCATTTCTGCGCCGCCCAAAGCTCTCGACAACCCAAAGAAATAAGCTATCATTGTCACTAAAATGACGATTTGCAAGTAGATAACCACCTTAGTTGTTTTCATTTGCAAAGTGCGGTTGTTATATTTGAAAAGAGCTATCAGACACAAAACAGCGGCTAACACCGTAATTGATGCAAGCGGCAGCATGGTGGTAACAGACAAGGACGGCATGCTAAAATCATTAACTCTAAAAGATAATGCAAACGGCAGCACGGTGGTAGCCGACGGCAATTCGACAGCCGGAGACAGATGACAGGCCGTGATTGTAAATAACGTTCCGTTGACCGTCACTTCGGCATACGGGAAACAAAACAGGCATACCGCAAGCACTGCAGCCACAAACAGATAGACAGACTGAATTCGTTGTATCATAATAATTTAGATTTGATTTTTTCTTTATTATAGTTTTCGGTTTTCCCGATGCCAAAATAACTAAATTCACTTCACAACTTCTAATTACTCTCTCATTTTCTTACATTTGCATTGAAATATAAACGTTTATGAAAAAGCTTCTGAATATCGTATTAATGCTTGTCTCACTCAATTTGACAGCGCAAACCATTGCTGATTCCGCTTCGTCATTGGTTATGCAAATTGAATTGAATGAGGAAGTTAACTCGTCGATGTGGATAAAAGTGCAGCGCGGATTTGAAAAAGCGCAAAGCGTCAGCACCGATATGATTCTACTTCATATAAACACATACGGCGGTGCGGTTGCCGATGCCGATTCAATCCGCACAAAGATTCTGAACAGCCCGATTCCTGTAGTGGCATTTATCGACAATAATGCGGCGTCGGCTGGAGCGCTCATCGCCATTGCCTGCGACAAAATTTATATGCGGAAAAGTGCCAGCATTGGCGCAGCCACGGTTGTCAACCAAAGTGGTGAGGCTATGCCCGACAAGTACCAGAGCTATATGCGCGGCATTATGCGGGCCACAGCCGAAGCACACGGATGCGACACGCTGATTAACGGCACCGACACCATATATAAATGGCGGCGCAACCCACAGATTGCCGAAGCTATGGTTGACCAAGACTTCTGCATCGACGGACTGATTGAAGCGGGCAAAGTACTGACATTCACCGCATCAGAGGCCATTGAACACGGTTTCTGTGAAGGCTTGGCAGAAAACATATCGGAAGTTCTCGAACATGAAGGTCGACCCAACGCCGTTATCACAGAATACCGGCCAACAGGGCTCGACAAAGCGCGAGGCTGGCTGATGAATCCGGCATTGCAAGGATTGCTCATTATGGCCATAATAGGCGGCATATACTTCGAGATGCAGTCGCCTGGAATCGGCTTTCCGTCGGTGATTGCGGTCGCGGCAGCCATTCTCTATTTTGCGCCACTATACATTGAAGGACTTGCCGCACATTGGGAAATAGCACTTTTCGTTTTAGGCATAATACTGATAATCATTGAACTGTTCGCATTTCCCGGATTCGGTGTCTGCGGTATTTCGGGCATTGCGCTTGCTGTAGCCGGACTCACAATGGCAATGGTCGGCAACTACGACGGCGATATGCCAGCCCTTAAACCTGATGATGTGCTGAAATCGCTTTTATTGGTAATTATATCATCGTCAGTATCAATAGGTTTGTGCTTGTGGATAAGTTCAAAATTCTACACCGCTACCATTTTCGGCAACCGCTTGTCGCTCACCGCATCGCAAAAAACTGACGAGGGATTTGTTGGCGTACAAGCCGATTTAAAACAATACATTGGACGACAAGGCACGGCCGCCACAATTCTGCGCCCGTCAGGTAAAATAGAGATTGACGGGCATCTGTTCGACGCAAAATCGAACCACGGGTATATTGAAAAAGGCGAACAAGTGAAAATCACAAACTGCAGCTCCGCACAATTATATGTTGAAAAAGTTTAGCACAATGGAAAATATTGAAAACAAAACAGATAATCCGTCAATAAGCATAGCTCAGGCATTTCTCATCATCGGTATTTTGTTTGCTGTGTCGTTGCCAGTATCATTGCTTCAAGTGGCTGTTTTACAGCAATTGCCGGGAGCCAAATCATGGATATTGCTATTCAGCTACATGCTACAATTTGGACTTGCACTGCTTATTAGTGTAAAGATTTTCAATATAAAGTATTTCGACACCAACAAATTCAAAATCAGCGTGTTGCTTTTATCATTAGTACTGATTTTCGCATTATCTCTAATTTCGGAGTCACTAGCGTCGCTGATACCGATGCCCGACTTTATTGCCGAACTGTTTAAAGACGCCATAACGCTTGATTTTGCAGGTTTTCTGACTGTTGGCATTGCAGCACCGATGCTTGAGGAATTACTATTCCGCGGTGTGATTTTAGCCGCACTCCTGCGTCGCTATTCTCCTACCAAGGCAATTATTTGGTCGGCTGTCATCTTCGGCATAGCGCACCTCAACCCTTGGCAGTTTATTGCCGCATTTATAATTGGTTGCGCCATTGGCTGGCTGTTTTGGAAAACAGGAAGTATCTGGATTGGAATAATAATGCACTGCGCCAATAACTCTGCAAGTTTCCTGCTTGGCTATCTCACCGGCGACATCAACGCCTCAGTGACAGATATGTTCGGCGGCCCAATAACTCACGCTATCGTGCTGTTTGTTTGCGTATTAGCATCGTTTGGAATCTTCCAAATACTGAACAGGAAAATTTTCGGAACATCAAAAGTTCCTGATGATGCTACTGCCGTAAAATTTTGATTATAATAGGATTACATCCGTCAATTGCTATTTTGGCAAAATACAAGCCGGGTTGCCAGTTAACGGCGCTTGTTATGTTCAAAAAGTGCTCGCCTTCAGCGTAAAAATTGCTGCCAAAATCGGCCAAAACCACCCCTTGTGCTGAGAAGACTTGAACACGAGTGTTAGATGCAACCGCTTGATTCCAAACTATTTCAGCACTTTCGCAAAATGGATTAGGACGGCAGAAAGCAAAAGACTCCGGAACCTCGTGCTCCTCAACCACTCCAACCCGGAAACTGTCATCACTTATGCTAAAATCGTCGTGCGACGGACTGAACGAGCCATTTTCGGCACCAGGTGTGCCGTGCAAATCGTTGGCGTGCCAAAGGCGGCGGGCGGCATTGTCGGCAAACGGGTCAGTCAAGGCAAGTGTGTAACCATTGCCGTCAGCATTGGCCCACGTTTTGGTGTTGTATTCCACATCATCGACAAGATTCCACTCAGAGTCAAACAGTTGCACCTTATCATATCCGCTCAAACGGAATGCGAAATTTCCAATCACATTCTGCAGACCCGAATTTAGACTAACCAACTTGATGCGGTTGGCGCACACAACCACGTAACCATATGGCGGAATGATAGTTCCGACAGGGATTGTGAAAGCTTCGTCAAGGTTTTCTCCTGCAAGTTTCCAGCCCGAAATGTTGATAGCCGCATCCGTGGTATTATAGAGTTCCACCCAGTCTTTGGTGTCGAAATCATCGGACGATTTAAAGTTTATCTCATTGATAACAACACTGTTATACATATCATTGGTCGGCTCAAAAACCGCCGTATAGCGCGATGCCTTGCTCAATGTAACCTTTATGCCGGCATGAGTGTCAACCGTTTGGTCATCACTATCGACCCAACGGACAAATTTGTAGCCAGGCCGCGCCACGGCTCTCAACGATACCGGCACTTTTGAAAAATAAGTTCCACTCCACGGAAAATTATTCAGTGTCAAAGAGTTCAGCTGTATGTAACCAGCTTTACTATCATTGGCGCCGAGTGTAATTTTCACATCTTTGCCAGCCGAAAAATGGTCGCGAATATGCTCTCGCAAATATGAAGGACGCTCCTCGGCAAATGTGCGCATACGTTCTACATTATTGTTCCAATTTCCAATGGCATGCCAACGATTAATATGATATGCAATCTCATTAGAAATATTTTCTGACAAGCTATCTATCAACGAATTAACCACATCAGGGTGGAATTCATTGTTCAAACGGTCGGCAAAACGATTCACAAAGTTACGAGTGAATATTTCGCTCGCAGTAAGTTTGTTCAAGATGAAAGTTGGCCCCGCAGTATTATGCAGACACGAACCCAACATATCTTCCTCATAGCCAGTGTCGGAATACAATCCGAAGCCGAAATCGGTGTCATAGGCTATCCAACGCCATCGACCACCGTCAACTTGTGGATGCCAAAATTTGCAATTATTGCCAGGCCAGTCACCATTGTTGCAGTATATCTCAAGTACCATATACTCAATAAATTCGTCAAGATCCAACTGCGTTGCGACATACTCATAATTGTCCACATTCGATATTGAATGTGATACCAAAAAACTCTTTATTGCATTGTAATGGCTATCGTCTCCATGGACCACAGTTCCACTAAGCTCTAGTAAATCAACCTCATCAGCATCAACCCAATTATAATTATTAGCCACATAGTGTTCATTGATTTTCTCACGCAAGTTAAGAATCCCCCAATACTCGCCATTCAGATAGACTACTGACGGCTGATATGCTTGAATGTCAATATTATTATTTCGGACCAAACCTGTAATAAATGCGTCACGGAACATTGTGCTATACCAATCGTTACCTGAATTTCGAAGCACAAACGATTTAAAGCTCGATATGTCCTTATTGCTGAACAGTTTACAATCAAATCTGTTTTTTCCATAGGCTTTACGCGCATGAAAGGCAAATGATTTTTGCGCATGAGCGCGACTCCATGCTCCGGCAATTTTAACACCGGCATCTTGGTCAATAATTTCTTCACCATTAGGGAAGAAACATTCAATATGCATCGGACGTTCCCAATCCTTATGGTAATTAGCGCCATAGTGAGGGTCCGCGCTTTCAGCATCAGGACCTTCCACATAAATGCCATAGTTATAGTCATATAGATTGTACGGGTCGGTAACCAGCGAGAAAACAGGCAGAGAGATTTCGTGGTCGGGAAATATGAATGAACGTGAGGCGGGTTGGCCTGGCAAAAGTGTGTCGCAGTATGAGATGGCTCGGATGACTGTTGTTTTTGAAATCTTCAATGGTGTTGCATAAAGTATTGATTCTTTGTTTGGTACACTGCCATCAATGGTGTAATAGATTGGCGTTCCGGCGGCAGAAGTCATTGTCAGCGTTTGTTTCTCTATCTGCAAACCACCTGAGACAGAAAATGTTATGTCATTTTTCTGTGCTGTTGAGTACGATTTTGTTGTGTTGGCGCTGCCTGGTGTCGGTTCGGCGAAAAACACCCACTTGCTTGCACCGCCGGGCGACAGTCCTCGCGACACATCGTTTGGCACAACAGTGCTATCGGTCTGATGCACAATCGCACCAGATGCGTTTGTAAGAAAAATAGGCTCGCCATCGGCTGAAATGTTGAAATTGGTGTGCAGATATTTGGTGTTGCTTACCGGTTTTAAACCGAGTAAATCGCTCAGTTTACGATTATCATTGACCGTTGAACCTGCCGTCAAAAACGGATAAAGCAACAAATCGCTCGATGTTTCACTTATGTTATGAATCTGGATAGCCAAAACATTCTCGCCTTCAACAAGATATTTTAAATTAGCCGACAAATCGTAATGTAACAACGGACTGCCGTTAGCAAGCAAGGGATTAACATAATTCGGCGTCACCTCATCGTACGGGGTGATTTTACCAACCTCGCCCAGATTCTCACGCGCAACCTCGTGGCCATTGATGTAAACCACAAACCCATCGTCATAGTCCAAATCGAGGAACAGTTGGCTTATCGACTCCAAATTATTGATTGTAAACCTCTTGCGAACAAAAACCGATATTGTGCCATATGGGACTTCGGTCGCGGCATAGTTTGAGCTGTAGCCGAAACCGCCCTTACCAACCGGCCATTTAGAATCATCATAATCGGCTTTATACCAATCTTTTGAAATATCTGGCGAGCCAATAGCATATGAGAATTCGTCTGTCGCATTCACTAACGGATTATAAAAGATTGTGCCGCCAACGGAATATTCGTAAAGGTCTTTGCCAGAAGCAAATACAAGCAAATATCCGCCTGCAGGCAACGTTACCGACGGAAATGTCCATTTGGTGAGATTCGAAGCCTTGTCCGACAAGTGCCAACCTTCGAGGTTGACATCAGCCGATGATGTGTTGTAGAGTTCAATCCAATCGGCATTATCGCCGTATTCATCTAAAAATGAAGTGGATGACGAGCAATACTCGTTAATCACCACCTGCGCGTTGGAAATGAAATTCACCAGAACCGCAACAAAAACCGCAATAATTCTAATCGCCTTCATAACATAAAATTATACGGAGGCAAAAATAGTATGTTTCCGCATGGTAGGTTACGATTATTCGATACCCATAAAAAAACGGCAGCCCGTTCCCGAACTACCGTTTATCTGAAAACAATAAAATCTTCTTATTGTTTCATAATCTTCAGAAGAACAGGACGTTGACCAGCGATTTCAATTTTTGCGAAATACAACCCCGATTCCCAGTTTGCTGCAATCTCGCTAATATCCAATGTATGCATACCTTCGCCGAACACATCGTCGCATATTTTGCTTATTTTAAGTCCGTTAATCGAAAATAATTCTATATTGACGGCAGCTTCGACGGTCTGCTCCCACATTATGCGGGCATCGCTACGGAACGGATTAGGGTAGCACATTGCTACTAACTCCGGCACAATCTGTTCGTCAACATCAACATAGAAAGTATTATCAACGATAGAGAAATCGCCATGCGATGGATTGAATGTGCCGTTTTGCGCACCAGGCGTACCATGCATATCGCTGTCGCTCCACAGCTTATAGCTAGCATTATCAGCAAACGGGTCGGTCAAGGCAAGTGTTTTTCCAGTACCATCAGCATCGCCCCACGTTTTTGCATACTCAACTTCATCAACAAGATTACCCTCAGAATCAAACAATTGTATCTTAGCACTTTTTCCGAGGCCAAATACGAAATCGCCAACAACACTCACACTTTGCAATTTCGGATTCAGCTTGAACAACTTGTTTTGATTCGAGCTTACAACCAAGTAGCCATACGGCTGAATTATTGTTCCCATAGGAATGGTATAAGCCTCTTCTGGATTCTCCCCGCTAAGTTTCCAGCCCGAAAGGTTGATAGCTGCCGAGGTAGTATTGTAGAGCTCAATCCAATCCTTAGTGTCGAAATCATCGGCTGATTTATAGTTTATCTCATTGATTACAATATTGTTAATGCCAGAATTATCCGATTCGAAAACTGCTGTGTATTTTGATGCCGTAGCAAGTTTTACACTGATTCCCGCATGCTCATCAACATTGTTACCATCGGAATCCTCCCAATGCGAGAATTTATAACCCGGACGAGCCACCGCACGAATCGAAATCGGCACATTCTTGAAATAAGTACCGCTCCACGGGAAATTTTTCAGCGTGAGCGAGTTTAGCTGCACATATCCGGCCTTATCATCGTTGGTGTTGATTGTAACATTGACATCGGCACCAACCTTGAAGTGTGTGCGCAGATGCTCACGCACATTTTTCGGACGCTTTTGGGCGAACTCTTTCATTCCATTGCCATCGTTAGTGCCTTTGCCCCAGCGCGAGTTGTGAGAAACGATTTCTTCCGAAATATTATTATACAGACTATCAACAAGATGATTTACATTTTTCGGCAAGAATTCGTTGTTCATACGATCGGCGAAGCGGTTTGAAATGTCATTTTTGAATTGCTGGTTCTTTGCAAGATTACGAAACAGTTTGTTCGCCCAAGTATTGCCGTGCTGGTCCTTTTCATTAAGACAGGTTTGCAGCTTGTCATCACCCGACTGGTCTCCCCAAATAGAATAACACTGGTCGGTGTCGAAAAGGAACCAACGCCAGCGGCTGCCGGGCTTCTTCGATTTCCACATCTTTACGTTGTTGTGCGGCCAGTCGTTGTTCGAGCCAAAAATCTCCGACACCATATATTCCATATACTCATCAACATCGATAAGTATTTTAACCATCCGATAGCAGTCGTCATTACTCATATCGTTTGATTCAACGTAGCTAATCAGCGCGTCGTAAGCCTCCATATCACCCTCCTTGGGCGACATATCTTTTGTAACATCGCTCGCCACAATCAGGTCCACCTTGTCGTGGTCGACGTGCGGATAGTGTCCCTCTATGTAATGCTCATTAATCTTCTCACGGATGTTCAGAATGCCGTAATACTCTCCGTTCAAGAATACAACGGCAGGCTGATAGGCCTGAATATCGATGTTAGTTCCGGCCACAAGATGCGTAATCATTGCATCACGGAAGTGTGTGCCGCCAAAGTCGTTACCTGAGTTACGCAGCGTGAAAGCTTTGAAGCGTGTCAGATCGAGCTCATCGAAAATTTTTGCATCAAAGTATTTCTTGCCATACGAGCTGCGGGCATGAATGGCAAGTGATTTCTGGTCATTCATACGGCTGTAGGCACCAGCAACCTGCATCCCGGCATCCTGGTCAACAATCTTTTCGCCATTTTTGTATATCTCAACGTGAACAGGCTCCTCCCAATCTTCATAATAGTTCGCGCGGCGCGGAGTTGCGTTCAAGTCAGCGTTAGGCCCCTCAACAAGAAGTCCGGTGCTGTAATCCCACAGATTATCGGGGGCCGTCGTGAGTGAAACAACTGGCAAATCGAATGTCGATGAGTGACTTAGCGTTTTGTTCGGGTCAACTTTTGTGGTTTGCTGGCCGCCGGCCCACCAGTTCCACGAGGTCTCGGTAGTGATAGGTTCGCCATTCTTCTTGTCTCGATTTACCCAACGCAGGCGTTTACCAAAAATGTAGCTCTGTGTTGCTGGTTGTGCGGGCAACATATTGTCGTTGAAAGTGATGGCGCGAATAATTGTTGTTGTGTCAACGGTTATCGGCCCGGTGTACTTAAACGATTTTTCGGTAGGAACGGTGCAATCGAGCGTATAATAAATTGGTGTGTTTCCACTAGTCGATAACTCAATTGTGACTTTTGATTTCATCACTCCGCCTTCGGGAGATATTATTACTTGTGGTGTTTCAGCAGATTCATAGACCTTTGTGGTGTTGGCTGCACCTGGTGTTGGTTCCGCAAAAAACACCCATTTCCCATTGCCGTCAGGATACAAACCGCGACTAATATCGTTGGGTACTACAAGTGTATCAGTCTGATGCACAATTTTTCCCGAAGCATTACTCAAGAAAAACGCCTCGCCTTCCGACGAGATGTTAAAGTTTGTATGCAGATATTTTCCTTCGACCACTTTGGTAATATCCCTACCCGAAGCGAAAACCTTCAAATATCCGCCTGCCTTAATCGTAACTGCCGGAAATGTCCATTTGTCAAGTTTATCCGCCTTGTCAGACAAATGCCAACCCTCAAGATTGACATCTGCCGACGATGTGTTCAGCAACTCAATCCAATCGCTGCTGCCACCATACTCGTCTCTGAATTTTGTTGAGTTTGCGCAATATTCATTGATTACTATTTGTGCGTTTGCTGCCGTTGCAGTTAGAACCGCCAAGGCGAGTAATTGAATTTTATTCATCATAACATTTTTTCAAAAACGCGCAAATGTAGCACTTTAATGGAACGTGCAAGGCTTTTTTGTGAACGAAACGTTGGCAAAATATATGTACAGGTCGACATAAATCAACCTACACAAACAATATGATTTTCAATTTTGGTTTTTGCTGTATCCAAAAACAAAAAAAAACGGCAGTCAGCGCACGCCAACTGCCGATAAAAGAGTTACAATCAATAGCACTTATTGCTTGATAATGCGAACATTAATAGGCATTTGTCCGTCAATACTGATTTTAGCGATATACAACCCTGGTGTGCAAGCTGCTATAGCTCTGCTGATGTCGATTTGTTGCTGACCTTGCGCGAACCATTCGTCACAAATTTGCGCCACACAGTTGCCAAATGCATTGAATAGTTCAATCCGCACGTTTGCGTCGGCGGTCTGTTGCCACAAAAGCGCGGCCTCGCTGTTGACAGGGTTCGGATAGCATACTGCCGATACGCTGGCTGCCTGAGCCTCTGTTATGTCAACAAAAATCTTTTCGTTCGCATTGAAATCGCTGCGCGACGGGTTGAATGTACCATTCTGCGCTCCCGGCGTTCCGTGCAAATCGCTGCCACTCCACAACTTATAGTTAGCGTTATCGGCAAACGGGTCGGTCAGAGCAATGGTTTTGCCTGTTCCATTGGCATCACCCCACGATTTGGCGTACAAAACCTCATCAATAAGAGCACCCTCTGAATCAAAGAGTTGCAGTTTGTCTTCCTTGCCCAATCCGAACGTAAAATCACACACATAGTTTGTCACATCAGGGTTGAAAGTGAGCAACTTGTTCTGGTTAGCGCAAACGACTAAATAGCCATAAGCCTCGATCGTTGTGCCCACCGGCATTGTAAAGGCTTCATCAGACTCACCATCAAGCATTTTCCAACCAGACAGATTGATAGCGGCAGCTGTTGTGTTATAAAGTTCAATCCAATCCTTGGTGTCAAAATCGTCAGCCGACTTGTAATTTATCTCGTTTATAACCACGCTATTAAATGCCGCATTAGCATCCTTTTCAAAAACTGCAGTGATGTCTGCGTCGTTGTCCAAAGTAACTTCAATGCCAGCGCTGGTGCTCTCGGGTATTCCACCATCGAATTCCCAACGAACAAACTTATAACCCGGACGCGCCACTGCACGCAATTTCACCGGCACATTCTTAAAATACGAACCACTCCAAGGAAACTTTTTCAAGGTAAGTGAATTAAGCTCAATATAACCAGCTTTGCTGTCGTTGGCGCTAAGCGTTACTTTAACATCGTCACCAACATCGAAGCTATTACGGAGGTGCTTACGCATATTGTTTGGACGGCTTGAGGCAAAATCTTTCATTCCATCGCCTTTGTTGCCACCTCCCCAAAGATAGGAATGGTACCACATTTCATCCTTTATGTTATTATACAGACTGTCAATCAGTTTCCTGACATTTGAAGGACGGAATTCATAGTTCATACGGTCGGCAAATCGGTTGGCAAGTTCATTACGGAACGTTGTATTTTTCACCAGATTACGCAGCAGAACATTCGACCAAGTGTCACCGTTTTTGCCTTTTTCGGTCAGACATTTTGCCAACTTGTCGTACGTGGCTTTATCCTCATCACGATCCCAAATATTGTACGATTGATCGGTGTCGTATAGCATCCAGCGCCAGCGTCCGCCGTTCTTTTTCGACTTCCACATCTTAACGTTGTTATGCGGCCAATCGTCATTGCCACCATATATTTCCGACACCAAATACTCAATGTACTCGTCAATGTCGATTTGTGCAGCAACCTGCTGATAGTTGGCATCATCAGTTAAATCATGAGAGCTGATGAAATCCATCATTGCGTTATAATCATCCATATCGCCTTCTGACGCAGTCACGCCATTGCCTTTTCCGGCAAGAATGTCCACTTTGTCATGATCAACATGCGGATAATGGCTCTCAACATAATACTCGTTCAGCTTCTCGCGTATATTCAAAATGCCCCAGTACTCACCATTCAAATAGACAACTGCTGGCTGATACGCCTGAATATCAATATTATTATTTGCTACGAGATGCGTAATCATTGCATCTCGGAAAAAAGTACTGCCAGCATCGTTACCCGAATCGCGCAGAACGAACGATTTGAACCGTTTGATATCGAGTTCATCGAACAATTTTGTCTCGAAATACTTTTTACCGTAAGCGTTGCGGGCATGCAGAGTGAACGATTTTTGATTGTTACTCTGGCTCCACGCACCGGCAATCTCTATTCCTGCATCTTGGTCGAGGCGCTTCGTGCCATCGGTCCAGTAAAGTTCAACATGTACGGGGCGTTCCCAATCCTGATGGAAATTGGCACCATAATAGGGTTCTCCAGATAAGTCGGCATTCGGGCCAAATACATAAATACCTGTTTCCCAATCCCATAGATTATCGGGTTGTGTTGTCAGCGAAAACACTGGCAGATTGAACCGTGATGGGTGCTCAAAAATAAGATGAGGATTATAATGTATTGTCGTGTCGTGGGTAATCTCACTAATATCGCCTCCGTTTCTTAAAAACTCCTCAGCCTCATCCATCGTTATACCAGCGTTAAGAATCACATTGTGATAAGTTATTGTTGTGTCAATTATACTGCCATCCCACAAATCACGGCGGAGCGTGTGCAGCCTTTCTGGGAAAATGTAAGTCTGCGTCGAAGGCTGGCCTGGCATCAAATCGCCGTTGAATGTAGTGGCGCGGATAACCGTTGTTGAGTCAACTGTGATTGGGCCGGTATAGAGCAACGATGTGTCAGTCGGCTCGGTGCAGTCGAGAGTATAATATATAGGTGTGTTGCCGTCGGTTGAGAGTGTAACGGTCAGCGCCGATGTCTGAAAACCGCCTTCGGGCGAGAATTTAACGCTTGTGGTTGCCGATGAGGCGTAGGCCTTTGTGGTGTTGGCCTTGCCTGGTGTCGGCTCGGCAAAAAATGCCCAATTATTTCCACCATCGGGACTCAAACCACGGCTGGCGTTGCACGGAACGGCCACAGAATCAGTCTGATAAACAATTGCACCAGCTGCGTTTGCCAAGAAAATAGACTCACCGTCCGATGAGATGTTGAAGTTTGTGTGCAGATACTTGCCTGCGGCTACAGTGGTAAGATTCTTGCCCGAAGCCATAACCAAAAGGTAGCCGTTGGCCGCGATTTTCACCGACGGAAACGTCCATTTTGCCAGATTAGTCGCATTGTCCGACAGGTGCCAGCCGTTCAAATCGACTTCAGCCGACGATGTGTTGTAAAGTTCAATCCAGTCGGACTCTTCATTATATTCGTCTAAAAACGTGGATGTTGCCGAGCTATACTCGTTAATCACAATTTGTGCGTTGGTATTGGCACAAAACAGAAATGTGGCGGCAAAAGCCGCGCAAAGTTTGAGTTGTTTTTTCATAAAATTAGTTATGTGTTAGTTTGTAAATGTAATATGTTTCTTCAAACAAAAATACTCACGCACACAATAGACATAGCTTTTGCAATTTCATTACAAAAATTCTGTGATTTTTTATAAAAAAACTAAGATTTGAACCGCTAGGGAATCAAGCCGTCTTGTTAATATGACGGCGGAGCTTGCGCATATTGTTAAGGAAGGTCTTGCGCACTATCGGGTCTTGCGCCCAGTTTGGATATTTCGACGGCTGTGTAGATTGTGTGGTGAAAATCACGCTTATGGTGCTCTCACTCACAGGCATAATCTCCCAGCGGGCGCTGAAAGTGTCGAGCCGTTCTATATCTTTTTTCTTCGGAATCAGGTCGGTCTGCTGGTCAATGCTGACAATGATGCGGTCGCCACGGCGCGTAACGGTGTATTTCGACACAAAATCCTGCTTACCAATAGGCCACGGAGCATCCATCAGTGTGTAAACAAACCATTCGGTGCTGTTGGTGCGGCGCACAATGCGGCAGCTCTCAACATTACTCATCCAGATATCGGTTTTGTTAGGGTCGGAAATAATGGCAAGCAACTCTTCGGGTGAGCATTTCAGAATCATTTTTCCCGAACGCTCACGTGCGCGCTGCTTGTCGAGCGAAATCCAACGCTCAAAAACCTTTATATCATTATCCTTATCTTCGGTGACTAAAACCCAATCGGTATCGCTATCGGCATCAGCATCCGACGCAACTGACAGATTTACAAAAAACAGACTGGCTACTAAAAAGATATATCTGAATATGTTCGAAATCAACTTCATCTTTTTCGTATAAACGGCGCAAATTTAGCAGATTATCCAATACTTGCGACAATTTTTTTCACAGAAAGTGCACGATTTTAGCATTATGCCACACAATCGGCATCCATAATGCACATTTGCTTCGCCTAATTCAAAAGATAGTTTACCTTTGCGGATAAAGAAATACAGTTATGGCGGAAAAAGAAAATAGCGGGGAAAAGTCACCGATTAAACAGAAACTAATTCGTATCGGCATAATCGCAGAATTGATTATCGCCTTTTATATTGTTGTATTTGTGATATTTACAACATTCCTGCGTTTCTACACACACCACAATCAGTCGATTTCGGTTCCCGATTTCAAAAGCCTGACACTGCAACGTGCGGCGCAGATAGCTGCTCACGAGAATCTGCAACTGCGCATTATCGACTCCACTTTTATCGACTATATGCCGCGCGGCAGTATTATCGACCAGAGCCCACGCCCGGGAACGCACGTTAAGCGCAACCGCACAATATTCCTGACCACAAACGCGTTTTGCAGAGCAAAGGTTGAGATGCCGCGGCTTGTCGGACTGTCGTACCGCCAGGGAAAAGCCACTCTCGAAATGCTGGGTCTGCATGTGGGACAGCTCATTTATCAGCCCGATTTCGCTAAAAACAACATTCTGAAACAGATGCACAACAACACGCCGATAGCTGCAGGAACAATGATTGAGACAGGCTCGAAAATCGACCTTGTGCTGGGTGACGGATACGAGAGCAACTACTCTATTCCGCTGCCTAACCTGAAAGGGAAGAGTTATTTTGAAGCCGCCAACGAGCTTAACAACGCCTATCTGAACGTGGGAAATGTCACAATAACAGACGCTTTTTCGCCTACCGACACCATCAACGCGAAGGTGTACAAACAATCGCCGGCGTACTATAACTCCGACTCGCGCGCGCCAATTGGAGCAAAAATCGACATCTGGTTGTCGCCCGAGCAATAAAAAGAAATTGAACCTGTCAATTTAAATGATTAAAAAACTGCTATTTACAATAGGGTTCGCATTTTGTGTTCTTGGTTTGCAAGCACAGGAATACTTGTTACCGACAACGCTACAACCATCACATAATGAACACAATAGAGTGTTGATGCGCAGTGTTTCGTCAACTTTACAACTACCATTTATCGACGATTTCAGCGGTAACAGCCAAAGCCCCGACCAACAACTCTGGACCGACCGCGGCGTATGGATTAACAACACTTTCGGCATCAACCCCTACTCTGTGGGAGTTGCCACTTTCGACGCCATTGACTCCGACGGCCGCCACTACGACCATGCTACAAGCCAACCGTATATTGCTGATTATCTGACATCGCAGCCAATCGATTTGTCGAAAGCCGACAAAAATTCGACATACCTGAGTTTCTACTATCAGCCGCAAGGCAACGGCAACGCCCCCGAAGCCGCCGACTCGCTTGTCCTGCAAATAACATCGGGCAACGGCGTGTGGACCAACCTTTGGGCAATGGCCGGAACCGACCTTGCCACATTCCGCAGCAACGTGCTTCACTTGCTGCCGAATCGCCCTGACACTCTGGAGTTTGCACTTGTAATGCTACCAATCAGCGAACCGGAATATTTTACCGAGAAATTCCAATTCCGCTTCTTCAACTACGCCAGTCTCGCGGGCAGTTTTAACCCGTCAGCGGCCATCAACTGCGACCATTGGAACATCGATTTTGTCTATCTGAACGACGGTCGCTCAGCTGCCGACACCGTCTTCTACGACATTGCTCTGGTGGAACCGGCAGCCACTATCTTGAAAAATTTCACATCGATACCGTGGTCGCACTACGAATCGGCAATCAACACTGAGAACACGCGGCTTAACATCCATGTGCGCAACCATTGGGACCGCACCATGAAGGCCGAAGTGCGAATCCGTATCAAAGACATTGACAACAACGTCTATCTAAACGACTCAGTCACAATGGGAACCATCAATTTTGAAGGCCTTTTGAACACCAACAAACTCTATGCCTACGACGATAACCCGATTGTGTACGACAGTCGCGAAAGCGCAACATATCTATTTGAATGCGAGCTTAATACCGACAAAGATGAACTTATTAGCGGCAACAACCGAAGCTATACCTACCAGCATTTTGGCAACTACTACGCATACGATGACGGCACAGCTGAAAACGCATACGGCGTTGACGCCAACTCAGCGCAGGTGGCCTATCTCTACACAACGTATAAGGCTGATAATCTGCAAGGTTTGAGCATATGCTTCCTACCTTCGAATCCGGTGGAGAGTGCCGCCGACGCATTCAGCATTTGCGCTTGGGAAAACAACAATGGCAAGCCTGGCCGCCTGATTGCCAGCACCGATGTGGTACGCCCGGCCTTTGGCGAGGGCCAGAACCAATTTATGGACTTTGAGTTCAGCAAGCCGATAGCCGTTGACAAGAGTGTGTTTGTGGGGTGGCAGCAATCGTCGAAACTGAGGCTCAACGTGGGCTGGGACGTCAACCGATACAGCCAGAGCAAGATTTTCTACAACACCAGCGGCGAGTGGCTGCCGACAAGTTTCACCGGCTCACTCATGGTTCGTCCGATATTCGGGCATATGAGCACAGATATCTCTGATACAAAATATGTTAGCGGCATTTCAATTTACCCGAATCCGGCCAACGACATACTTAACATTGAGGGTGCCGATACCGATTGCCGCGTGTCGGTTTACTCACCAACAGGACAAGCTCTGATTCGCGAAAGCGGAAATAGTATCAATGTATCAAGCTTGCAATCAGGAATTTATCTTATCAGAATCGAAAGTGATGACCAATCAGCTTTGCTGAAATTTGTAAAAAAATAATCACAATGGACGACGAGTTGGACAATATTGATGACGAACTCGACGAAGGCAGTCAGACCGAATCTGACGGCCAGAATCTATATGAGCATTTCCGCTTCGAGGTTGACCGCGGACAGGGAATGTTACGCATCGATAAGTTCCTGCAAATGAAGATTGAAAACGCATCGCGCACCAAAATTCAGGCTGCCGCTGATGCTGGATTCATCATCGTCAACGGCTCGTCGGCACGTGCCAACTATCGCGTAAAACCGGGCGATGTGATTCGGGTGATGCTCACCTATCCGCAACGCGAAATTGAAATCATCCCCGAAGATATCCCATTAGACATTGTGTATGAGGACGATAGCCTTGTGGTTGTGAACAAACCGGCCGGAATGGTTGTGCATCCGAGCTACGGGCATTACACCGGCACGCTCATCAATGCGCTGGCCTACCGCTATAACAATTTGCCCATTTTCAACGGTGGCGACGCTCGTCCGGGACTCGTTCATCGAATCGATAAAAACACTTCAGGATTGTTGGTTGTGGCAAAAACCGAACAAGCTAAAGCACACATTTCCAGACAGTTTTTTAACCATACATCGCACCGGCGCTATGTAGCTTTAGTGTGGGGCGAATTGCGCGACGATGAGGGCACTATTATTGGAAAGATAGGCCGGAACGTGCGTAACCGCCAGATTATGGATGTTTTCCCAATGGATGTTCCTATGGGCAAACACGCTGTGACACATTACCGTGTGCTCGAGAAATTTGGCTATGTCACACTGGTTGAATGCCGCCTTGAGACCGGCCGCACACATCAAATCCGTATTCACATGAAATTCATCGGGCATCCGCTTTTCAACGACCCCGAATACAGCGGCTGCGAGATACGCTGCGGCACCACGTTTGCCAAATATAGCCAGTTTGTCGAGAATTGCTTCTCTCTGCTGCCCGGCCAGGCTCTGCACGCCAAGGAGTTAGGCTTCGACCACCCTGTAACCGGCGAACGGATGATGTTCGACTCCGAACTGCCCGACAATTTTAAGACGCTAATTGACCGTTGGCGAACTTACACAAACTCAAAGGATTAGCAATGCCTTGCGCCTCCAAACCCGAACTGCTGCTGCCTGTTGGCAACGTTGAAAGCCTGTATGCCGCGCTTGAGGGCGGTGCCGATGCTATCTATTTGGGATTGAAGGCTTTCAATGCCCGCGGACGCGCCTCAAATTTCACAAACTCGCAATTTGCAGCCATTTGCCAACTTGCCGCACAAAAGCATGTAAAAGTGTACGTTACGCTCAACACCGTCATAAAAAACAACGAACTGCCAGATTTGCTCGATACGCTGCAATTCTTGTCGGAGCAACGAATTACTGGCGTCATTATTCAGGATTGGGGTGTTTTCAGCCTGATGCGGCGGTATTTTCCGAAACTTGTGGCGCACGCCAGCACACAAATGGTCAACCACAACTCTGTTGGCGCAAACCACTGCCAACAAATTGGTTTTAAACGTGTTGTACTTGCCCGCGAACTGACAATCAAAGAGTTGCAACTAATTCACCAACGCACCAATATCGAAACCGAAGTGTTTGTTCACGGTGCGCTATGTTATTCGGTGTCAGGACTTTGCCTGTTCAGCAGCTATTTGGGCGGTGCCGGTGCCAACCGCGGACTCTGCACTCAGCCGTGCCGCCGGTTCTACAACTGTCAAGGACAAAAACGCACCTTCTTCAGCATGAAGGATAACCAACTGATTGACAAGATTAAAGACCTTGCACAAATGGGTGTTTCGTCGCTCAAAGTGGAAGGACGGCTCAAGTCGGGTGAGTATGTTTACACAGTAGCGCAAGCCTACCGCAAAGTCATTGATGATGAAATGGTTACCAATTCGGTTGACGATTTAAGCCGCCCGAAAACACAATGGTTTATGGGCCGCAGCATTGCCGAGTCGATTGCCGACAACCCGAACACGGGTCTGTTGATTGGCAAAGTCACTGATTGTCATGACGGTACTATTGTTTTCACCACCAACATTGAGTTGTCCAAAGGCAACCGTCTGCGCGTTCGTACCGATGCCGACACCGACCAAAACGCCTTTGTACTCGACAACTTCCGCGTTGTTGACGGTGTTTGCACTGCAAAAGGCTTCCGTGGCAACGCCACCGCTGACACCGACATCTACCTGACCGCCTACCGCAGTCAAAAATTCGTAACTGAACTGCCAACCTCCGGCCGCCACGATGTGCGGATGCCGCAGGCAATGAAGAAAAACATCATCGGCAGTATCCGCAAACAACTGACAACCAGACCAAAAGCCGCAACCATTGTGCGGATTGATAACCTTGATTGGCTGCAATGTGCGGCACTGCAAAAAGCCGACATTGTGGTTTTGTCGCTGCCAATGCTCGAATGGAAAATCCTTCTGACTACAAACAAGATAAATGGCTCAATGCTGCAAAAAATATGGTTTGAATTGCCTCCGTTTGTGAGCGAGACGCAAACTGAGCGCGTCAGAAAATTTTGCTCCGCATTGGCACAAAAAGGAGTTAATCGTTTTGTTTTGAGCCATTTGTCACAAAGCGCAATGTTGCCGCCACATAGCCGTTTTGCCACCAACGAAGCGGTTTACGCCTACAACGATGCCGCCGCACAGTGGCTCAAACAACAAGGCGCCGAGTGGTTTTGCAGCCCTGCGGAAAACGAGTACGAGAACCTACTCACCGGAGCTTGCCGCGAGGCTGTGATTCCCGTCTATTTCCGCCCGCGATTGTTCACCTCACGAATGCCCATAAAATTGCCAACAAACCAGTTCTCCGATGAGCGTAAAAACCGCTACCTGCGCCACCGCGTGAATGGTCTGACAATTATCACACCAGAGCAACCTGTCTGCATCACACAGTATGCCAACAAATTGCGCGGCAAAGGCTTCGGCCGGTTCCTAATCGATTTAACCTTCGAACCAACCGACAACACCCACCTTACCCGTCTGCTGAAACTGCTCGCCACTTCGGAAGGCATTCAGGGAACATCAGCGTTCAATTTTAAAAAGGGATTGAGATAATCTCACCTATTTCCCTTTGCCCGATTGTGCGTTTTGCAGAGCATCTGGCAGTTGCTGATGTCGGTTGCTCCGCCACGGCTCCACGCAGTAACGTGGTCGGCATCCATTTCTTTGAGTTGCCAAATTTTGTTTTTGTTATTGGTGTCAGATAATGCGCAAAGCGGACAGTTGCTTATGCCTTTTTCCTTTGCGTCGGCGGTTTGCTTTGCATATACACTTTTTATTACGCTCGGCTCAAATAATCTGATATTCAACAGACTCTTATCAACCTCGCCTCCTAAAATATACTCGAAAATTCCCTTCTTGTCCTCAACGTAATCATCGGCCATAAGAGTTTGAACACGCTCCGAAACTTTTGCTGGATTGTAAGCATTCTTGTGATAAAGTTCGTACATACGCCCCCACTCCAAACCACACATACAACTCTCTACATCATTGAAAACTGATGATACCCAATTT
Organism: Salinivirgaceae bacterium; assembly: GCA_017617355.1. GTDB lineage: Bacteria > Bacteroidota > Bacteroidia > Bacteroidales > SZUA-534 > RUG13583. Next base: position 31,929 of record JAFZWI010000076.1, read on the forward strand.
ATTACGGTGTTGAAATACAACTTTAATTCGTTGATATTATTGTCGTAACGATGCTGACTCATATAACCGCTAACATCGTTGCTTTTGCTAACCCACTGCAACGCACGCTCAAGAATCTCTTGCCGCTTAACATCTCCTTTAATGTAAGCCTTCCATTTTGAGACATTTGCGTTTTGTGAATTGCTAAACTCCTCTTTTGCAAGCGTTACAAATGGCCCTGAAAATATGGCGTTTAACTTTTCTTGCTCGTTAAGCGGCACACCGACAATATTTATCGTTTTGAACCACTCTTTTATCTCTACTTCTGTTCCCTCGCATTCGTAAACCAACAATTTGGTTTGCATAATCATTTCTTGCTGATTAGTTGCCAAACCGCTGAAATACTGCTCCATACCATTGATTTTTATGGCGAAATTTCCTTTTACAAAACGACCAAGACTCGTTATTCGTTGCTGACCATCAAGCACTTCCAATTGCCCACAATCAACCTTATTAAAGTAGATTAAACCTAACGGATAACCCTTCAAAACCGACTCAATTACAGCCACATCTTTTTTACCATCAGCATAGATGTAATTGCGCTGATATTCAGGCTGAATTGTCAATCTACCCGAAAGTCCGAACAAACCTTTTCCTTCATATTCATTGTAAACAAATCCGTTACAAATTTCCTCAATCGTGTATTGTTTTAATTCGGTTATCATAGCGTTAAAATTTTGATTTATTGTTTTTTACGAATCAATATTTTTGCATAGCAACTTATCAAACGACCTGTTTCGTCTCTATAACATAGTTTACCACGACGAAAACCTTTATCTTCTTTGAATAAGCGCTTACAATCATCTGCCGACAGATTTGCGCTAATGCCGTACGATATTCCTAATTCGCCACCATTGCCAATTCCAACGATTTCAAATTGTTCAGGACAATACTTATCCAAAAATGTAATAGGCACACCCATAACACCGTCATAATCAGAAGGGATTGCATCAGTAAATGGCACTTCAATAGCGTCATAATTTTCATAATGGTAATACTTTTTACCTTTAACTTCCTTATGATTGCTAAATTTGATATTATCAGCCATAGTCATCAATTGCAATGGTTGGTGACGTCTTCCATGGTCAATATTTGTAAGCCAAATACTTGTTGAACGACCATAAACTTTTCCGTTTACAATTTTATAATTGCTACCATTCTTTCCATTTTTTACAAACTCTTCTTCAATACTTTTTGGAATATCAAACAGCAAATCTTCAGACATAGGGGTTTTACCCACCCATATTTTATTGTCTTTGATTAATGGAAAAACCTCTTTATATGAAATACAGTTTTTGTTGCCAATTATTAAAATGCATTTATCAGATTCCATTAACCAAGCTAAAAACTCGCGAAACAGAGAAAATGGAGGATTAGTTACGATTATGTCTGCTTCATCACGCAGCCGTTTAACTTCATCGCTTCGAAAATCACCATCTCCTTCAAGATACTGCCATTGCAAATCGTCGATGTCAATTTTGCCATTTGCATTAGTATCGTGGTCAAGCACAAATATTTTGCCGCAACGTTTCGATTTGTCGAGATCGAAAATCGGATTTTCGGTTTCAAAAAGTGTTGGTTGCCAATCGGTTTTATACTTTTTGCTTTCAATTGCAAAACTCGTGCTAATGAGTTTCTTCAACCCAAAATTCTCAAAATTTTGAGCAAAGAATTTTGTAAAGTTGCTCCATTCAGGGTCATCGCAAGGCAACAGAACGGTTTTGCCACGGAATACATCTGGGTTGTATTCCAAATAGGCATTTACCTCCTTCTGAATATCAGTGTATTGTGTATAAAATTCATCATTTTGGGCTTTTTTGGCCACTACTAAAGTCGTATGCGCCATAGTGTTTAATTTGTGCATTGCACCATTAAACACTTTGAAATCAGGCAATAAGAAAGGCGCGAACCTTCCTACTCGCGTTCACGGGGAAGCCTGAGAAGAAACCCCGCCACCTCTCATAGTCTGGCCGCGCCAAAAGGCGCGAATCCTATATGAGAGATGTCGAGTATGCACAAAGCCACCCGTGAACAATCAGCCTATTTCGGTTAAAAGAAACAGTTTCTCAGGCTTTTTCTTTTCGAACGCGAATAACAGTCAATGCTGATTAATAATATGTTATACTCTCGCAAAATGCGGAAGCAATGAAACAAAGATAAAAAAATGTTGGCTGACGGAATAAGTGGAAACAGGAAAAAACTAATCAAACAATTCCATAATTTTCTCGGGCGAGAGATTCTTAAGCGGATTGTCGTTCGATACAATTCCCGCCAAATCGCTTTTGTGATTTTGCAGGTTGATGATTTTTTCCTCAAGCGTGTCGGCGGTTATAAACTTGTAAACAAACACATTACGTTCCTGCCCGATACGATAGGCTCTGTCAATAGCCTGATTTTCAACCGCCGGATTCCACCACGGGTCAAGAATGAATACATAATCGGCCGAGGTAAGATTGATGCCGACGCCACCGGCCTTCAACGATATTAAAAACACCTTTATATCGTTGTCTGTCTGGAATTTACGGATAACATCCTCACGGTTTTGAGTGTCGCCGGTAAGCATGGTAAACCCTATTTGGCGCTCTATCAAATACTGCTCATAAAGCTCCAGATATTTTACAAACGAGCTGAAAACAAGCACTTTATGGTCTTCGGAAATGATTGTTTCCAAAACACGCGTAACCTCGTCAAACTTGGCCGAAGGCTCGTCGAAACCGGCTAATTTCGGGTGACAGGCAATCTGCCTCAACCGCATCAGCGACTTCAAGACCAAAGCCGACGTCTGCAAATCGCGCTGGCTGCCAATATGTTGCAACAACTCGTTACGCATCTCTGATTTTTTCGCCTCGTAAAGCTGCTGCTGCTCGCGCTCCATGGTGCAGACGCGAATCTGCTCGGTTTTGGGCGGCAAATCGCTGGCAACCTCATTTTTAGTGCGCCGCAAGATAAAAGGCTCTATCATCGCTTGCAGTTGCGAGGCTCGATTACCATGCGGATTTCGTTCAATATAAGCAACATACTGCGATTTAAAATACTGCAAACTGCCAAGAAGTCCGGGATTCACAAAATTCATCTGCGCCCACAAATCCGTCAGACTGTTTTCGACCGGCGTACCAGTCAGAATCAGCTTGTATTGCGAATGCAACTGCATGATTGACTGATAGTTTTTCGATGTCGGATTCTTTATTGCCTGGCTTTCGTCGAGGATGATGTAATAGAACTGATAGCTGCCAAGCAACTCCACATCGTTGCGGGCAAGGCCGTAAGTTGTAATCACAATGTCGTAGGAGTTAAACACCGATGCGTTGTGTGCCCGGCTGTTGCCCAAATGTGGCAAAACACGCAGTTGCGGCGCGAACTTATACACCTCGTGCAACCAATTATGAATCAGCGACAAAGGCATTACAATCAAACTCGTGGGCCGATGCTGGTTTACAGTCGGCTGCGGTGTGTCGAACAACGAAAGCTGGCCGATTTTCGGAGGCTCAATGGTTGCGTATGTCACCATATCCGACTGAGCGTCAAGCAATAAGGCAAGAGTTTGCAAGGTTTTACCAAGTCCCATATCGTCGGCAAGGCAGCCGCCAAAGTTGTTGGCTTTCAGCTGTTTCATCCAGTAATAGCCGGCAAGCTGATACGGGCGCAATGTGGCGTTCAACCCTTGGGGCTTCTGAATTTTGGCGAAGTTGTTGGCGTCGAACATTTTACACATCCGGTCGGCCTCATCGGAAACAATACCCGACTGGCGAATCAAGCCAAACATGTTCTTCCCAATCCGCATCTCGCTGCCCGCGCAAGTGCTATGGTAAAAAAGCGCCTGAAAACGCGAGAACCACTCATCGGGCAAAATGACAATAGTGCCGTCGGGCAAGGCGTACTCCCTGATATTGTGCAAGATATTATGGCGCAGACGCACAAATTTTATCGAAAAACCGTTCAACTCTACCGCTCCATACAAGTCGAACCAATCGTTGCTAAGCTGCGCTTTCAGATTCAGCTCGATACGCCCAACGTAGTATTTCTGCTCGTAGAAACTTTGTTTTATGGTGAAACCCGAATTGGAAATGTCATCAGCCTTTTGATTTAACATACTGATTATGTTATAGAACCGCGCGTCCTGTGCGTCCATGTCATTGGCTGGCGCATAATAATATATGCCGTCGGACGAAACGAATCCTATTTCAGCAAGGCGGTCGGCGTATTGACGCTCCAAATCTTTTCGCCGCAATGTCTTGATAAACTGCACATTATCGCCTTCGTGCAGAAAATCGACAAAAGCCCGCTCGCGGCTCGACGGCAAGACGGAATTGCTGCCATAGGCGAACTTCAAAACAAGCACTGGCCGGCCTTGCAGGTCTTCTTCAAGATTAAGCTGAGGCACAGGCGGCTCATTGTTTATCGTAACATCGAAGCCAGTGGCGCGCACCTTGTAGTTTTTCACCACATTCAGTATAAACTTCTCAAAATAAACAAGTTCGGTTTCTTTTCGAATGTGAATGAAATCGTTTTTCAGAAAAGGCTCAAATTTCTTGCTGTCAATGTCATCGAATCGATATAGTTCCTTGTTAATCACCACATTACACGGTTCTTTATCGGTAATCACCATTGCTGTTTTGCCCTTCAGCTTGTCGTAATGGTCGCCGTGGTCAATGGCAATGCGGTAGCGGATGCCGTTCTCGTTGCGGTCGAAAAGGAAAAGAATGTGCGATTTGCCTTGAGCCACAGTCAGTTCGTTTTCGATATACATCTGCTCATACTTGAAATCTTTGAAAAAGAGGCGAATTTTGTGAGCGATGATTATCGACAGCATTTTTTTGAACCGTTGTTCAAGGTAAGGCCTGATGTGCGTCTCTACAAACTGCTTATCGACATGGCGCAGAAACTCGTGAGGTGGCTCCTTCGAGAACAACCGTGCAATGTAAATGTCATCAATAGCGGCGGTGTATTTCATCAGTTCGCGGTAATCGTCGCAAAAGCCCTCAACTTCCTGAATATTAATTGGTGAGGCTTTATCGATTACGGAATAGAACGACTCGCCCGAACTTGGCGTTATGACATACGGGATGAGCGTCACGCCAAATTTGCGATGATGAGTAACCGCTACTATCAGCTGCTTCGGCATCAGTTTCCTCCCGACATTTTCACCTTATAACCAGCCTGTTGCAAAAGGTCGAACACTTTTTGTTTGAACTCGCCCTGGATGATAATCTCGCCGTCTTTGGCCGAGCCGCCCACGCCGCATTTGTTTTTCAGCATTTTGGCAAGCTCCTTCAAATCGTCGGCAGTGCCGACAAAACCCTGCACAAGCGTTACCGACTTGCCTGCGCGTTGCTTACGGTCGATGCTTACCTTAAGATTCTGCTGCTGAGGAGCAAGCGTCGCCTGTTCTTCTTCCTCATCGGTCTCGTACTGAAAATCGGGATTTGTAGAATAAACCACGTTCAAGCGGTCTTTCCAATCGTTGCTCTGATTGCTTTTCTTGCTCATATTATGATATTTACAATTTTCAAAACGATATTGGTTCATCTGCCAGAAACTTTTCGGAATTCGAAAAAGAAGCTCTGGCAGAGCAACCTGCAAAGTGGCGAAGATAGACAAATTGAGCGTTCTGCAACAAAAAAAAGAGGCCTTGCGAAGCCTCTTTTTATATTAGGTGTGATTGGAAATCATCGTTTGGTGAAAACTATTTCCGTATCAGTTATCTTATATTCCCAATTCATTGCTGTGGCAACAATCTCGGCAAAAACCTCGCTTGTAGGGTTCTCGAAACGGCCTGTATATTGCAGATTCTGAGTTCCTTCGGGCAACACCACTTTCTTGTTCAGGTAGGTGCCAATCTGCGATGCCACTTTCGACATTGCCTTGCCATTGAAGACGAAACTACCTGTGTTCCATGCGATATTGTTAGTGTCAAGCGTATCGGTAGGCATCAGTTGTTTTTTCTCGCAATCAAACGATGCCTGCTGTCCACATTCAACCACTTTGTTGCTGCGGCGGCTTCCGAACTCCACTTTGCCCTCAATAACGGCCAAACTAATATTCGATTGCCCCTCGTAGGCCTTAACATTGAAAATGGTACCCAAAACCTTGGTGTAAACCTTGTTTTTGGTTCCAACCACAAAATCGTCGCCCGTATGGCGGACTTTGAACATGGCCTCGCCCGTCAGTGTAACATTGCGTTGATGACGACTTGCGTTGTATTTGTAGGTCAACTTACTGTTTTTGTTCAATATAACCTCCGAACTGTCAGGAAGGACAATCTTTTCGATTTTGTTGGCCGACACGTATGTGTTCACATCGGTTTTTGACGACGGAGTAATTGCATAAATACTTATAAGCAAAGCAATTGAAGCGGCAGCGGCGGCAATCCACATAAAGCGCGGACGCAAAACACGACGCTTGGCGGTTATCTGTCTGAAGCTCTCCCACTCGGCGTCGACATCAACATCCATGGTATATTTCACCTTACCGGTAAGGTTCCAAACCGACACCAGCTCAGCATATTCGTCGGCATTGGCAGGCACACGCAACCATGCGTCAAGCTCCTGCTGCTCTTGCTGAGTCAGCTGGCCGCCTGTCAGGCTTTTCGAAATAATATCATAAATGGCGTCTTGCATACTGCTTATACCCCTTGTTTTATAAGAACAATTGAGAAAGGCTTAACCCTACCCCCAATGCTGAAAAAAATGCAATTAAATTCAAATAAGGCTTCAGCGTTACACGTAACTCACTGAGTGCCCGTGTAATATGCTTTTCGACTGCCTTTATTGAAATTTGCAGATTGTCGGCAATTTCCTGATTGCTCATCTCCTGAAAACGGCTTAGCGAGAAAACCAGCTGGCATTTTTCGGGCAGCCGCGAAATGGCGTCGTTCACAATGCCCTCCATTTCTCCCTGAAGAAAGTCCGATGTGTCGCCCTGAATGGCCGAGTCCTGCTGCTGTTGCGTGTATTCGTCCTCGTATTGGATTCGGCGGTGTTTCTCGATAAAATTGAGCGATGTGTTGATTACCGACCTCTGCAGATAAGCGCGCACATTCCCCTGTATTTCAACCGTTTCGCGCTTGTCCCACAAATGTACAAACACCTGCTGCGCAACATCGTGAGCCTGGTCGCGGTCCTTGACAATGCCGTAGGCCATGTTGCACATGTCGGCAAAATGGGCGCGGAACAACTCTTCGAACTGCTTTTCGGTAAACATCAGCAAATGCTTGTTTTCGCAAAAGTAACACAGATAATTTAGATTTGACAATTATTAACCGACTTTTCGCGCAGTATGGTTTAATGTGTTCAAAAAACGAAAAACATAATTTCGACATCCTTAATTCTAAATCCCTACCTTTGGGCCGATATGGCAGACCTTTTTCACGAAATATTGAAGAAATACTGGGGCTACGACTCATTCCGTCCGTTACAGGAGGATATTATAAAATCGGTGGCGGCGGGTAACGACACGCTTGCGCTGATGCCTACCGGCGGCGGAAAATCAATCACTTTTCAGGTTCCGGCAATGGCCAAACCCGGAGTCTGCCTTGTCATCACACCGCTCATCGCCTTGATGAAAGACCAGGTGGAAAACCTGCGCCAACGCGGCATAAAGGCATACGCCATATACACCGGAATGACACAAGCCGAAGTGGCTCTCAACCTCGACAACTGCGTCAACGACCCTGACACAAAATTTCTCTACTGCTCGCCCGAACGGCTATGCAGCGAGACCTTTATCGCGCGTCTGAAATCGATTAATATCAACCTGTTGGCTATCGACGAGTCACACTGCATATCGCAATGGGGCTACGATTTCCGACCGGCATATCTGCAGATAGCCAAAATCAGGGAGGTGATGCCCGACGTGCCCGTTTTGGCAGTAACCGCCACCGCCACGCCTCAGGTTGTCGACGATATTCAATACCGCCTGAATTTCAAGCGGAAAAACGTCTTCCGCAAAAGTTTCGAGCGCAAAAACCTGATTTACCTTGTGCGCGAGGTCGATGACAAATACCGCTACATGCTCCGCATAATGGACAACTTGAAGGGAACAGGCATTGTTTATGTGCGCAACAGACTGAAGACAAAAGAAATATCAGAATTTCTGCAACAAAACGGCGTCAGTGCCGATTTCTATCACGCCGGACTGACAACTGCTGAACGCGACCTGAAACAGAACGCATGGAAAACTGGCGAAACACGTGTGATTGTAGCCACTAACGCCTTCGGCATGGGCATCGACAAGCCTGACGTCCGCTTTGTCATCCACATCGACCTGCCCGACACGCTTGAAGCCTATTTTCAGGAGGCTGGGCGCGCCGGCCGCGACGAGAAGCAGGCTTTCGCTATCCTGCTCTACCACAAGTCGGACAAAGCACGGCTTGAACAACGGACGGTGCAGACTTTTCCGCCTATCGAAGTCATAAAACAGTTTTATGACAACTTGGGCAGTTTCCTGCAAGTTCCTATCGGTGAGGGAAAAGGCCGCTCCTTCAACTTCGATATGGCTCTTTTCGCAAAAAACTATCGGATGAACATCCTGATTGCACATAACTGCCTGAAACTGTTGCAACAAGGCGGATACATCAATTACAGCGAAGATGTGAATAATCCGTCACGGATTCTGTTCACCGTCGGACGCGACGATTTGTACAACTACAAGGAGGGCACCGAGCAGGAAGAAAATCTGATAAAAACCATTCTACGGACAACAACGGGAGTGTTCACCGAGTACCGCCCGATTGACGAAGGCGAACTTGCCCGACACCTGAACTGCACCCGCGACACTGTCTACGAGATACTTAAAAAACTATCGCGATACAACATCATCAGCTATATACCGCAAAGCTCGATGCCGCAGATTATGTATGTCGAAGAACGACTGCCGGTGCAATCGCTGTACTTCGGTCCCGACCAATACCTCAACCGACGCAAGCTATACGAGCAAAAGATAAATGCGGTGATTGAGTACGCCACAAAATTCGAGTGCCGCGTGAAGCAGCTGCTCAGCTATTTCGATTCGGAAGGCGCTGAGATGTGCGGCACCTGCGACGTCTGCACCCATAAGCACGAAACAGATATGTCCGAATTTGATTTTCAGTCGATTAGGGCGCTGATTGAGGAAAGCATCACTGCCGCGCCGGCATTGCCCGACACACTGCCCGACCTGATTCACAAACCACAGGCAAAAGTCTGCCGCGTGGTTCGCTGGCTTCTCGACAACAATCTGGTTGTGCAATCGGAAGACAATTTGCTAAAAATGAAACAATTATGAGCGACAAAACGAATATACGCAACATTCAGTCATACCTGAAACTTATTGTTTGGATTGTTGTTATTGGCTACCTGTGCTTTTCATCGGGTGACAACCTCAACAACCTGAAAATAAACTCGATAATCCCATTATGGCTGCAGCCCCACATGGACAAGGTTGTGCATTTCACAATGTTTTTCATTCTGGCTTTTCTCATCAAATCGCTGCATTGGCAAACAGCGATAAGCAACCGACTGTTTTACACATATTTAGGATTTGCCGTTGTTTATGCGGCATCAACAGAGATAATTCAAAGCTACTGCATAGCCACCCGCAGCGGCGACATTCTCGATTTTGGCGCCGACCTAGTTGGCATGGCTTTGTCAGTTCTAGTCTTCCCCTACTGGCCGCGCTTTGTCAAGTGGTTCTTCGGATAATCACAACGACGGCCCTGTTTGTAACTGTTTGACATACTCTTTGATAAGTGGTGCGGTTCGCTCCCACTCGTCGGCTATTTGCGTTATTGGCAGAACGCCTGAGTCAGGATTGTCGGCAAGCAGCTTTCCTAGGTTCACAATCATTTTGACAGCCGTACTCATGCCCAGATAGCCAAACGATGTCTTGAGCGAGTGCGTCTTCATGTTTATCGTGTCGATGTCTTTGTTGCGGCAGGCGGTTGCCAAATCGGACAAATCGGAAGGAATGCTTATGGCGTAAACACCCACAATGCGGCTCAACTCCTCGGTTTTGCCTCCGCATATCTTCATCAGCGCGTCAAGGTTAAACGGCTCGTCGCTGACTGCTTCATCAGCTTCGTCGGCCACAGGCTTCACCTCATGCCGCATATCGACTGCGTATTTGTAGATTTTTGAGCACAAATCGTCAGAGTCGAACGGCTTCATTACATAGTCGTTCATTCCGTTACTGAAACAGCGCTCGCGTTCTTCCTTGAAGGCGTGCGCAGTCATGGCGATAATCGGAATCTGATTCTTGGGCGGGTCGAGCTGACGGATGATTTTAGCGGCCGTGTTGCCGTCCATTACAGGCATCTGTATATCCATGAGAATCAGGTCATAATCGCCACTTTTTACCTTATCGACAGCTATCTGGCCGTTGCCGGCAATGTCGATTTGCGTGTTGCTGTTCCACGCCTTGATTGTGTCGGTGGCAAGCTGTTGGTTAATTTCGTTGTCCTCGACAAGTAAAATGCTGATGCTGCGGTCGGTTGCAACCGGCGTGGCCGCTGAAGGCGTCACTTTGGCGGACTCAGTGCTGTCGGCCATTTTCAGTATAAGATTAAATGTGAATGTTGAGCCTTTACCCTCCTCACTCTCAACCGAAATGTGACCGTGGTACATCTCCACAAGCTGCTTGGTGATTGACAGGCCAAGCCCGGTGCCACCATATTTGCGCGTAGTGTCTTTGTTGGCTTGCGTAAAACTCTGGAAAATCTCGTTCTGCTTGTCCTTCGGAATACCGATGCCGTTGTCCGACACCTTGAACACCAACTCAACATCATCATTTACAATACGTTCAAGCCGCACTACTATATCTATCTGGCAATAAGCGCCAGTGAATTTTATCGAGTTGTTGACCAGATTTGTCAGCACCTGGGTTATACGGTACGGGTCGCCCACAACAACCTCCGGCACCCGCGCATCTATATCAACATTGATGTTGATGTCCTTGTCGTCACGCTTGACGCTGAGCGTGCTCACAATCTTTGAAACCATGTCGCGGACATCGAAGCCGGTGCTTTCCAAATCCATTTTACCGGCCTCAATCTTCGACAAGTCGAGAATATCGTTGATGATGAACAGCAAATTGTTTCCCGAGTTTTTGATATTGTTCAGATAATTAAGCTGATACTCATCGGGGTTCATCTTCAGAAGCAAATTTGTAAAACCGATGATTGCGTTGAGCGGTGTGCGAATCTCGTGACTGGTATTGGCAAGGAAAATCTCCTTCATCTGGTTGCTTTTCTTAATCTCGGCATTCACGCGCTCAAGCTCCGATTTCTGCTCATTGATTATTGATAGAGCGTTCTCCAAATCCTGCTTCTGCTGCTCGATGCGGTACATCGCCTTTTGCAGTTTTATGTGGTGCTTGCTCGATTTTTTGAAAGCCAGCTCCAACTCCGAGCGTTGTGCGTCGAGTTGCGAAATCTGCTCTTGTGCGGCGGTGTTTTGCTCAGCAAGGTCGGTTGCCTTCTTAAGTAATTCAGCCTCACGGTCTTTGGCGTACATCTCCTGTGAAATGGCTATTATTCCTTTAATTTCGCCGTTGCTTTTGAAAGGCGAAAAAATCAAATCGATGCGCTTCACAATCCCGTCTTTCACGCTCCTCTCAATCTTCACCGTGACATTCCTCTTGTGGCGGATACACGTATTCAGATATGTTTCGATATCTTTTGCCGGTTTGAAGGCGCTGATGTGGTCGCCCGTATGCAGGCAGCTCAACACATGCTCGTTGTTCGATGAATCGCGGTCCGAGATAAGGATGCCGTTCAAGTCAAAAAGCATTGCGCTTGTTTTTTTCTGGATGACATTGTTGTAGTCAAATTTGGCGTCAGCCCGCTTATACATCTTTTTCAGCAATATGGCAAGGACAGCCGTTATTGCCAAAGCATAGACTATAATCAGTATAAAAGCAATATGATTCATAATTTGTCTGGTTTTTAATGCAGCAAGATAGTTGAAAAATCATTTTGTGCGGCACATATTTATCGCAATAAAAAAAGGCAACCGAAAAAAGTTGCCTTTAGTAGCGAGGGCGGGGCATGATCCCGCGACCTCATGATTATGAATCATGCGCTCTAACCAACTGAGCTACCTCGCCGTTTTTGGTTAAGCGGGTGCAAAAATAGTGCGTTTTTCTGAAAATCAAAACCAGCGCAATATTTTTAATTCACCAAACTGTAAATATTGAATTCTCAACAAGTTAGCCTATCACTTTTTCTTTGGCATCGGTTTCTTCTTTGCCTGCTTCTTATTGTTGTTCTTCTTCTTTTTGGCGTTTCCGCTGTTGGCCATCTGCTGAGTCTGCTCCTTTATCAAGTCTTTGGTGTCCTTCAGTTTCAGGCCTTCGGGAATGGTCAGTTTGTTGCAGGCAATGGCAAGCATGTCGGAGAAAATCAAATCGTCGCTTACGGTTTCGCGGTTCCAAGTCAGGAACGATTTTTTCATCTGATTGCCAAGAATCTCTACCAGCGCGTCACGCTCCTCACCTTCAGGATACTGTGTGGCACGGCGCACCATATTCTCGAGCACTTTGCCGTAATGTTTGAACCGTATCTCATCGGGATTGCTGTACAAAGGCTTCTTGCGCGCAGCTATCTTCTCGGCCGGCTGAGGCATCGGATACGGCGAGTCAACGTCCAAATCGTAGTCGGATATCACTGCCAAATGGTCCCACAGCTTCTGTTTGTAGTCCGACATCTCGCGCATCGACGGATTCATGTTCTCCATAAGCTGCATGGTGGCTTTCGCCAAATTGTTGCGGCTTTCGCGGTCGTCGGTTTTCTTTATTATCTGCACCATTTTCTGCACGTTACGGCCATACTCTGGAAGCAATAACTTATCGCGGTTTGTGTTGTAATCCATAAATTCTGATTTTGGGCAAAAGTAGCAATAAATGTCAGTTATAAAACAATTTTCACTTTTTGAAGATAAAGTAAACGGCTAAAATCAGGAACACGAAACCGATGACGTGGTTGAGGCGGAATGTCTCGGTTTTGAAAAGTACGATTGTAAAGATTGTGAACACTGTAAGCGACACAACTTCTTGAATCACTTTTAGTTGAATAAGGCTAAATGGTCCGCCGTTGATATTTGACCCGATGCGGTTGGCCGGAACCTGAAAACAATATTCGAACAGAGCTATTCCCCAGCTAATAAGGATGATAGCCCACAAACCCAAATCTTTAAATCCGCGCATCTCACCGAATTTCAAATGCCCGTACCATGCAAAAGTCATAAAGGTGTTGGAAATGACCAACAAAACAACTGTCAATAATGGTTTCATATTCAGATATTTAAAAACGGGCGCAAAAGTAAGGCGAAATTTCAATTCTTGTTCCTATAAAAGATGTATTCTTCATAATAAGAATTGCGGTAATTAAAGGCGCAAAAAGCCATCGGCCAGCCATGGCAAAATGCTAAAATTTTACCAATATAACAATTTGATACTCAACAACTAAACATGGCGACGGTTTTCTACGTAATCTACGTAAAACCCCAACGCCATGCATCGTGATATTTTTTCAACTTATACTTTTGACACGTAAAAAATGAATTACAAACTTTAAAACAATAAAAAAATGTCAGACATCTTAAACGTAGAAGTTGACGAGTTTATGGCGAAACTTATCGCCAAAAACCCGGGTGAGACTGAGTTCCACCAGGCAGTA